>JAFTCE010000157.1 GCA_017454855.1 Desulfovibrio sp. | reverse complement strand
TCATTGCTTCGCTCAGTGCTTCGCTCATTCCGTATAGCTTCTCTTTCCTCCTTACTCTTAGCAACAAGCTTTAATTGTTTTACTAATACCTTATTTACACACAAAACTTCAGACACATCTTTTAATATGTCGAAGTCTGGGTTGTCTGGATCAAATTGCTCAGGCGCAATATGCAATTCTCCATTATCGAACTTAAAAATATACATCTTGGCTCTCCTTTGTTCAAAGCCGTTAATACTTTGTTCAATAAACAGTGAACTTCTGAGTAGCTGAATATCTCCTTCTTTTATACCTGCACACGGAAATAGTTCGCACCGCAGGCACCGCAGTAGTGGAAGCTGGTATTGTCTCTTTGGGCACAAAATTGTTTTCTCCGCAGGGTCTTTGTATTTCTCGCTGTTCATCTGTATTTTCCCCTGATTGTATTAGATACTTTTTGTATTTATCTCCATATTCAACCCTTAGAGGATTTATACTATACACCTCAGTCAATGTAACTTTCCAAGTTTGAGGAAATACACGTTTTTTAAAAGCCTTACATACACTAGCCTGTGTGACTCCAAGTGCATTGCTAATGTCTACTTGTGTTTGCGCACATAGAGCCTCTTTTAGCCGTTCTACAAAAAATTTAAATCGATTCTGTGGTATCATCATTTACTACTCCAATACATATATAACTGTACCAGTACAGTTACATACTTATAACATAAATACTGCATATTTTGTGTAGAAAAATAAAAGGGAGCTGTATTAGCCAGCTCCCTTAATGTTGTGGTAATTTTGAAATTTTTTTAAGCGGGTGAAATGTGGTAGGGCGAATGAAAAAAAATCCGCGCAAATACAAGGCTCGAAAAATCGGTCACACTTTCAGTTACACTGTAAGTATGGCTATGGTATTTTTATGTTAAATTTCACAGTGTTAGCACATTAGTGTCTATTTCCCGAACAGTATTTCCTGATAGGTCGGCAGGGACCATAAATCGTCAGCTACCAGCATCTCAAGTCTGTCGGCAAAACGGCGAACTTCGAGCATGCAGGGCAATACATCTGTGCAATAGTTTTGCGCGGCCTCAAAGCCATAGCCTAGGGCTTCGGCTGCTTCCACAGCCTTTTCCAACTGGCTTACGGCATCCTGCATATGACGCAGGTTGGCGGTCACTTCATCCAGGGTCAGCGTACGGAAATTTTGTCCTATGGAGTGCAGGCTGGCAGCCGTTGCCGCCAGCTCTCCTTGATAGCGCATGGCGGCAGGAAAGATAGTGGTATTGGCCATGCGTAAGACAAGATTGGCTTCCGTACGCACGGTTTTACAGTACTGCTCCAGATAGATTTCCTGTCGGGCCTTGAGTTCTGCGCGATTGAGTACGCCGTTCTTTTCATACACTTCAATAACTTCTGGCTTGGTAAGTTCGGCCAGGGCTTCGGGCGTGGTGCGTAAATCGGGTAGCCCACGACGTCGCGCTTCTTTGTGCCAAACTTCGGAATACCCGTCGCCATTGAAAATCACGGCTGCGTGTTCGTCAATGATATGGGTGATGAAGGATTCCAGGGCGGCATGGAATTCTTTGCCTTGGGCCAATTCCCTTTCGAGCCAGTCAGCGGCGAAACCCAGGGAATCGGCCATCATGACATTGAGGGCCGTAATAGAGCCGGCGGCAGACTGGCTGGAACCCAGAGCGCGAAATTCAAAGCGGTTGCCGGTGAAGGCCACGGGACTGGTGCGGTTGCGGTCACCAGGATCCGCAGGCAAACTGGGCAATGTATCTACGCCAAGGTTCAAGGCCCGTTTTTTGCGTTCTCCAGCGGCATCCTTTACGCGTCCGGCCCTGAAGGCTTCAAAGACTGCTGTGAGCTGATCGCCCAGGAAGATGGACATAATGGCCGGAGGAGCTTCGTGCGCCCCAAGGCGGTGGTCATTGCTGGCGCTGGCCACGGTAGCCCGCAACAATCCGCCGAATTTGTGTACCGCTCGAATCATGGCAGCGCAGAAAACAAGGAATTTGGCATTGGCATGCGGTGTCTCTCCAGGATCGAACAGGCTTCCGAGATCCGCATTGCCAATGGAATAGTTGACGTGTTTGCCCGAACCGTTGACGCCAGCAAAGGGTTTTTCATGCAACAGGCATTTGAGTCCATAGCGTTTGGCCACATTGCGCAGCATGGACATGATGATGTGGTTGTGATCCACCGCCAAGTTGCTCACTTCGTATAAGGGGGCTATCTCGTACTGGCTGGGGGCAGCCTCATTGTGGCGGGTGCGCACAGGGACACCAAGTTTGTACAATTCCCGTTCCACTTCCATCATATAGGAAAGCACACGTTGTGGAATGACACCGAAATACTGGTCGCTGAACTCCTGTCCCTTGGCAGGGCGGGCGCCGAAGAGGGAGCGACCGGCAATCTGGATGTCAGGGCGGGCAAAGTTGAAATTGTGGTCAATGCAGAAATATTCCTGCTCCAGACCGGCGTAAGAGAGAATGGGCAGCGCCGTGTCCTCTCCGAAAAGGCGCAGGACGCGGTGCGCTTGGCGATTCATGGCTTGTGCCGAACGCAACAGGGGGGTTTTTTTGTCCAGGGCGACACCTGTCCAGGAGAGGAACATGGTGGGGATGCAGAGGAAGGTGCCATTGGGATTTTCCATGATATAGGCCGGACTGGTGACATCCCAGGCCGTATAGCCCCTGGCCTCGAAGGTTGAGCGCAGCCCGCCAGAAGGAAAGGAAGAAGCATCCGGCTCCCCGCGGATGAGCATGGAGCCGGAAAATTCGGCAATGACCCCGCCAGAGCCGTCGGGCATGAGGAAGCTGTCGTGCTTTTCAGCCGTTTGCCCCGTGAGAGGGTAGAAAATATGCGTGAAATGCGTGGCCCCTTTTTCGATAGCCCAGTCCTTCATTACGGCGGCTACGGTATCTGCAATGGCCGGATCCATGCGCTGGCCAAATTCGACAGTCTTGCGCACTGCCTTGTAGACGCTTTTGGGCAAGCGTTCGCGCATGACGCGATCGTTGAACACATTGCAGGCAAAAATGTCCGTAGGCTTGGTGTCGACGAAATTGAGGGGGGCGGCATCCGGCCTGTAGGAGGTAATGGCCATGATGGCGCTTTGTCTGGCGGATCTGCTGCTCATGGCGCTCACTTCTTTACGTTGAGAATCTCAATCTCAAATGTCAGAGTTTTGCCAGCCAGGGGATGGTTGGCATCCAGGGTGACTTCGTCTGCGCCCACCTCGGTGATGGTCACGTCCATCTGTCCTTGCTCGTTGGAAAGCTGCAAGGGCGTACCCACTTCCAGAGGTATGTGATCCGGCACCTGGGCTCTGGGCACGGTGAAGATCAGCTCAGGATCTACATCGCCATAGGCGTCGTCGGAATCAATGGTCACCGTCACGGTATCGCCGACTTCATGCCCTTCCACAGCCGCCTCAAAGCCGGGGATGAGTGTGCCCTTTCCCAAGGAAAATTCCAGGGGTTCCCGTTGCCGTGAGGAATCAAACACTGTGCCGTCCTGAAGAGTACCCGTATAATGCACACGTACCGTATCGCCTTTTGTGATGGGCATACTTGCTCCTGAAAGGGATTTTTGCCCTGCACCGTCAAGGAATCAGGGCTGAGATTGCTTGCGCAAAATATTACCTGAACATGATTGAAGCTGTATGTCAATGGTGGGATTTGCCTTTGGGTCTGGGCTAGTGTTACTATTCACAGCCTCTTTGGCCTTATTTTTGCGATAGATGCCCACTGAAGTAGATATAACTAGAATTTTGCTACACAATTGGACTATATTTTGGCACAGTAATTGCAAATAAATTGTATTTTTTTAGTTGAGAGAGGAACCCCATCTCAATTCAAAAGTCCAAGTTGCTGAAGAATATTTTCTTGTGATGGATTCAGCTTTATTCATTGCCAATCATTTCCAGCTATCCTAATTTGGGTTACTCGCTAGAGCATATGGGTTACGTGAAGATGCAAGAGTTGCCTTTCGTCAACAAATGAAGAAAGGAAGATAAAAATGCTCAAGCCCACCAAGAGAATTTTATACTCCCTTATCGCATCTTGCCCTGCTGTCATAATCACGCCCTTGCCGCCGTCAAGGGTACGCTTTCGTCGTTTCGCGCCCTTGACGGCGTCCTCCCTGCGCGCTTTTTTTGGCAGGGTGACAGCGGCTCCGAGAGAATGATTCTATTGGGCTGTGCTTGCACGTCACCAACCCCCACAAGGTGTCCTTGACCCACACGCTTTAGCGAATGGCCGGAAGTTTTTTGATTTCTCAATTTGCTTCAAGATACCGCTCAATGCGTGCAAAGGCATTGTGGTTGTGGATAGATTCCATGCTTTCCACTTCCACGCTGAACCACTCTACCTGGCCGTGAATCAACAGGCGCTGCGCCACATTGCGCACTACGTCCTCCACAAAGGCAGGGTGGGCAAAGGCGTGTTCTGTAACGTGTTTTTCGTCCTCGCGCTTGAGCAAGGTATAGACTGCCGATGATCCAGAAGCCTCGGCAATGTCAATGAAGTCCTCAAGCCAAGAAAAAGTCTTCATGCGCATGCGCATACGTACCATGGTGCGTTGGCTATGCGCGCCTTCCCTGCTGATTGCCTTGGAACAGGGACATACGGTCATGACCGGGACTGCAATTTCGAGGATGAATGATTGACCCTTGTCGTCCAGCTCGCCCGTAAGGCGACAATCATAAGAAACTCTGGCCGGACTGCCGGAGGACGGGGCGCGTTTCGTGATGAAATAAGGAAAACACAGCTGGGCATAGGCGCGGCGCGCCCCTAGTTTGTCCTTGATGGTTTGGAGAAGGCGTTTTACGGACTGATAACTGAGTTCGTCATTCCACTGTTCCAAAGCCTCCACAAATCGACTCATATGTGTGCCCTTGAAGGCGGAAGGCAAATCAACTCCCAGATCAATCGAAGCCACTGTTTGCTGTGTGCCACGGCTGCGATCTCGAACAAGCAAGGGTAATTTTAGCTGCCGCACTCCCACGCGGTCAATATTCAACGCCACCTGTGGCGCATGAACCTGCACGTCTTCCATTATGCCAAATCCTGTCCTGTTGTAGTAGCAGTAAAAACGCCATGTTTGACGCCTTTACAGGAAACAAGTCTGTTTGCAAGCGAACGGACGCGCTCCGGGTCGCCCTTGAGTACCAGCACTTCCAGGCAATTATCGTGGTCAAGATGCACATGCATGGTGGTGACAATGCAATCGTGTTCGTCATGCTGAATATCCATAAGTCGGCGCGCCAAATCATTCTTGTGGTGGTCGTAGACCAGGGTAAGCGTACCGGCTCCGCAAGCTTCACTATTCCAGCGTTCTTCCACAAGCGCCCTGCGAATGAGGTCGCGAATAGCCTCAGAACGATTGGCATAGCCCTTGCGACCGCAAAGCACATCAAAAGGCTCCAGAAGATCTTCATCCAAAGAAACGCCAAAACGCGCCAACTTGCCCATAATCAAGCATCCTGTCCAGCGTTGTCGGAATTCATTGCATGTGTTGCAGGCTCTGTTCCAGGCCGACGCAATTCCCAAATGTTCACCGGCACCGGCACAGACGGCACATACAGTGGCTCCACCGTTTCACTATAAACAGCCCTACCTTGCCAACCCCGGCTTTGCAGCATGTCCAAAAATGCATCATATATGGAACGTCCTGGCTCTGCCAACCAGGCAATGCCGTCTTTGGTGAGCGCATGTTCCAAAAAGCGGATAACCGGCAGCACAAAGCGCTTTTCATACATAATGTCTGCCCCCCAGATGCACTGCAGCCTTCCCCTCTGCACGGCTGGCTTGCGCCAATCCATGACAACCCACAACGGCGCGGGCACTGCATTGAGTACGGCATTGCTCCTGGCATGGTTCAGGGCTTCGAACTCATAGTCCATGCCCACGACAGATGCCCCCAAACTTCTGGCAACCAGGGCCGTTAAACCCAAACCACAGCCCATATCCAGACAGCATCGGCCAGAAATATTGTTTTTTTGCTGTTCCAGCCAGTTGGATAAAACCACACTGGATGGCCACAATTCAGTCCAGTAGGGCAAACGTTCGTCGGCAAACGAGTCGGACTCTGTCATGGCTTCCCAAAGTTGTTCCAGACTTGCAGCGCGCTCAAGCTGCCACAATTTCCCTGCGGCACGCACGGCTATTTGTGGTATGTATGTTACCAGTTTGCGGCTTTCGTCCTTTTCAGATTTCATGTTGACACCATACGCCTCAGTCCCGTGGCTGTACAGAGCGGTAAAAAATAAGGAGCGCAGTTTGTTGTTATGGCAACCTCAAGGTGGCCACCAACGTTATTTGATGTCGATTCTTTGATGGGCAAGCATGGCACGGATTTCATCAAGGGCATCGGGAGAATGTCTTCCATCAAGAAGCCGGAGACAGGCATTACCTCCGAATCTCGAAGCAAGAAAGCCTTGTCATAAGGGTCGGGTCTAGACATGTCGTTTCACACATGTGCATAATTACCAGCGATAGGGGATTGATGGATCATTGGCAGGCAACGTGATGCCTTCCTTGGGATCATGGGGAATATCTGCACAATTACAAATTAATGCTGAAGTGTCCCCAATAGCAGTGAAACCATACCAAACGTTGACCGGTATACGTAAAAGATCGTAATGGTCGGGACGGCCCAGTAAAAGTTCGCGAAGTACGCCACGGGTGGTGGAATGTTCACGGTCGTCAAAGAGGACAATTTTTATTTTGCCCACTGGAACGGCAAAATGTTGTGTCTGATGTGCATGACGTTTCCATGCTTTGACGTGACCAGACAAAACTTCTGAGAAATATATCTCTCCAAAGCCTTCTCCAAAATCGGAGAACAGAGCAGCGCCTGGACGCAGCATATGCAAAACAGCACCATCCGGCGTGGGGAATATGGCAAGAGGTTGGATGCGTACTCCTGTGATGCCTATGTCTTGAGTCGTGTTTTCGTTGATAGTCATTTTTGTGTCCAAATCTGGTTACGTTGTGTTGCGGTATTGGTATAGGCCGATATTTGTCCGAGAGTGAAGGTCATCATGTTTTGAGGCCTTTCTCTTGCATCGCCATTGTAAAAATAACGATACCATTCGGCAGTGTACCGGACGGTTTCGTCAAAAGTAAGTGTTGCTTTCCAGCCAAGATGGGCCAAAGCCTTGTCACAACAAAGTTTCAATAACGTGCATTCATTCATATTGGCAGGTTTTGTTGTATTCATTTCACTGGTAAATCCAGGCCAATGTATGGCAAGCGTCTCTACAACTTCGGCTACGGATTTGTTTACATCGGAAGATGGGCCGAAATTATATGCCTGTCCCCGCAAGTCAAAAGGTTCGTTCTGCCCCAGGAGGAGACGCGCTCCCAGCCAGAGATAACCGGAAAGGGGTTCGAGTACCAATTGCCAGGGACGTGTAGCCCATGGATTGCGTATTTTTGCCGCAGTTTTGGCAGCCCAGGCACGAGCGCAGTCCGGGACAATGCGATCTTGCGCCCAGTCTCCGCCGCCAATAACATTGCCTGCGCGTACAGTTGCGCATCTCGGTGCTTCGCCGTCGGCAAAAAAACTGTCAAAATAGGAATGCGCAACAATTTCTGCGCAACCTTTGGATGCGGAGTACGGATCCTGCCCGCCGAGATGATCCGTTTCACGGTAGCCCCATGGCCATTCATTGTTCCGATAACATTTATCAGAGGTAATGAGAACGACAGCCTTGACAGACGTGCAGGCTCTAATTGCCTCAAGCATGTTGAGCGTGCCCATAACATTGGTTTCAAAAGTCTGTGCCGGTTGCTGATAGGATTTGCGTACCAGGGCTTGTGCTGCCAGATGAAAGACAATATCTGGTTGAAAATCGCATACAGCGTTGCGCAGGGCAGATCGGTCGCAGATATTGCCTCTCAAGTCGCGCACGAGCTGAGAGCCGAGTTCCAAGGCAGCGTAGTGAGAAGGGAGAGTGGGGACTGTATCTGAAAAGCCGCAGACTTCGGCGCCCAATTGTGTCAACCATGCAGCCAGCCACGATCCTTTGAATCCCGTATGTCCGGTTATAAAAACGCGGCATCCCTGATATGCATTGGCAAACATATATGCTCCTTGTAGTTAGTCAAACCGTAAACAGGATGCGCAGGCGGGGTAAGCCGGTGTGTCAACCTCTATAAAAGGCCAAGGGCTTCTTGCCGCATGCGAAAAAATTCTGGAGTGAGGCCGCTGTGCAGCCAGAAGCCTTCGCAACCTGGTGTGAGCAGTAGGGCAGTCGGCATGGCGCTGTCGTACAGGCGGGCATGGACTGCTGCTTGGGCGCTGAGGTAGAGTGCGTCTGGTGGGCGTTGTGATTTTTTTGTCTGGATGGTTGCAAATGCTTCTGCCTGAGCGAATGCCAATGCCTCAAGATCAAAGATATGGGACTCGGGCATGGCAAGTACGGGCGGGCGGCATTCTTCAAAGCACACGAGTCCCTGCGCTCGGGCTGCGCGGGCTGCCTTGTCCAGCTCCCCTTGGTGCAGCAGCACGAGACGGCCAGGCGCAGCCTGCATACTTGTCAGCAGGGTGAGCAGACCTGACGTATCCAGGGAAAAAATGTCTTCCACGCCCGAGAGTTCAAGGCTGACCAGAGCAGCTTTTGTGGGCATGCCTCCCAGACAGACGGCTCCCACTAGTGCGACGCCGCCAAGCATGGCCGCGGCACAGGCAGCCGCGAGACGCGCTGCGGCGGCATAGTGGGCGCTGAAAGCGATGACGCTCCAGGATACGGGCAAAGCATGCGATGTGCGCCAGAAGCCAAGGTGCGCGTTGCGCACTTCCCGGAAGCGTTCTTCCGTACTTTCACCAAAACGCATATGGGTCAGGGCAAGCCCTGTCTTGAGGAATGCGCGCAGTTTTCCAGGAGTGCTTTCATAAGCAGCGGAAGTCAGGCTGTCATCCAGCCGAACGTCTTCCGTCCACTGTGGCCAGCAGGTGGTGTAGGCCGTAATATCGTCATCCGTGGCGAGCAGTTCAGAACAGGATGGATGCGTTGGTGGTGGCAGACCAGGCATAGACATGCAGGGCGTCTCCACGTTCAGTCCGCGTGGACTTCTTTCAGCCAGACGCGCAGAGCCTGGATCTGGCGTTGAACGGACTGTGGCCCGGTTCCACCAGGTGTTTCGCGACGACGCACAGCCGCAGCGTAGTCCAGTACGCTGTAGACATCGGCATCAATGCAGGGATTGAACTGGCGCAGTTTATCCAGGGTGAGGTCTTCCAGGCCCTTGCCCGCCTTCTCGGCGGCGGCCACGGCTTGTCCTGTGATGTGATGCGCCTCGCGGAAAGATACTCCCTTGCCCACAAGATAGTCTGCTAATTCCGTGGCATTGCAAAAACCGACCTTACAGGCTTCGCGCATGCGGTCAGGACAAAAACGGAGTTCGTTCAGCAGACCTGCCATGAGCTGTAGCGATGCGCCAAGTGTGGCATCAGCATCCAGAAAACCTTCCTTGTCTTCTTGCATGTCGCGATTGTAGGCCAGGGGCAGCCCTTTCATGACCGTCAGGAGACTCATAAGTGCGCCGTAGACACGACCTGTCTTGCCGCGCATGAGTTCGGCCACATCCGGGTTCTTTTTTTGGGGCATGATGGACGAGCCGGTGGCAAAGCCATCGGGCAGGCGAACAAAACCGAAAGCCGGATTGGCCCAAAGAATGATTTCCTCGCAGATGCGCGACAAATGCATCATGACAGTGGAAGCGGCAAAGAGCGCTTCGAGGACAAAATCTCGATCAGACACGGCATCCATGGAATTGTCATAGACGGCGGCAAAGCCTACGTCGTTGGCCACGGACTGCGGATCCAGCGGATAGGTTGTCCCGGCCAGCGCCGCAGCCCCTAGAGGGGAAATGCGAACGCGTTTGAGAGCGTCTTTGAGTCGTTGCCAGTCGCGACGAAACATCCAGGCATAGGCCAACAAGTGCTGCGCCAGGCTCACGGGCTGGGCAGGCTGCAAATGCGTGCAGCCAGGGAGGATAGTGTCCCTGTGTTCCTGCGCCCGGCATAGGAGTGCGTAGCAGACAGTAGCCAGTCCGTATTGCCACGCTTCCAGCCGTTCGGAGACAAAGAGGCGAAAGGTGAGGCCCACTTGGTCGTTGCGGCTGCGTCCGGTGTGCAGCTTCTTGCCCGCTTCGCCCACCAGTTCCGTCAGACGTGCCTCAATATTCATGTGCACATCTTCGAGTTCCGGTTTCCAGACAAAGACGCCGGACGCAATTTCTTCCCGTACACGTTCAAGACCGGCTACGATGGTGGACGCATCGTCAGGAGTGATGATGCCTTGACGGCCCAGCATGCGGGCATGGGCCTGAGATGCGCGAATGTCCTGGGCGTAAAGAGCGCGGTCAAAAGATTGAGAATCTGTATAGGCGGCAACGGCTTTCCTGGGGCCTTCCGCAAAGCGACCGCCCCAGCTCTGGTTAGTTGTCATCAAAAATTCCTTAGTGGTTTGAAACCTCCCCCTTTATTTGTTTCGTCAGGAAGCGACATCTAGAAAGATTCGGCATAACAGCCTGTAGCTTCCCTCAGGGAGGGGCAATCCGTACGGCTCCTCTCCGCACGGTGACGGAGTCAGTCGGCGGATGGGGCCGACTGTGGATTGAAACGTTCCCATGTCTGTTGCTCGGCAATGGCGGCCTTGGGGCCGCCATACCCGAAGAATCCATACAGAAAAGGACTGGCGGGCTTGCAGCAGTCCCTCCGTATGTGCAGGCTTACTGACCAGATGTATTCCGCATGGCGGCGAACAGCCGCAAACGCAGGCTGTTCAGGCGGATAAAGCCAGCGGCATCTTTGTGATCGTAGTCTCCGCCTTCGAAGGTAGCTAGATCTTGGGAGAAAAGGGAACACGGAGATGTGCGGGCCAGGGGCCATACGCCGCCCTTGTACAGTTTCGCACGCACAGTGCCGGTAACGTATTCCTGGGATTTGTCCATAAATGCCTGCATGGCTTCGCGTTCCGGCGAATACCAAAAGCCGTTGTACACGCATTGGGAATAGCGGACGGCGAGCATGTCGCGTATGCCCAGCAGCTCGCGATCCATGCAAATACCTTCCAGATCGCGGTGCAGGGCAAAAAGCAGGGTACCAGCGGGGTTTTCATACACGCCGCGACACTTCATGCCTACAAAACGGTTTTCCACCATGTCGTCGCGGCCTATGCCGTTACGACCTGCCATTTCGGCCAGAGTACTGATGATGGCGGCAGGAGAGAGACGTGCATCGTTGACGGCTACGGGATTGCCGTGTTCAAAGGCCACAGTAATGATTTCAGGCGTGTCCGGTGCTTGCTCCACAGGCACACAACGTTCATGGCAGGATGCATCCGGTGCGTTGCCGGGGTCTTCCAGTTCGCTGCCCTCAAAGCTGGTATGCAGCATATTGGCGTCCATGCTGTAGCGTTTGGCCCCGCTGGAAATGGGAATGCCGTGCTTGGCTGCAAAGTCTGTCAGCGCTGTGCGCGACATGAGTTCCCATTGACGCCAGGGCGCGATAACCTGGATATCCGGGGCGAGAGCCGCTACGGAAAATTCGAAGCGCACCTGATCATTGCCCTTGCCCGTAGCGCCGTGGGCCACGGCATCAGCGCCTTCTTTGCGCGCTATGTCAACTAGGGCCTTGGCTATGAGCGGACGGGCAATGGAAGTACCCAAAAGATACCGACCTTCGTAACGCGCTGCGCCGCGCATCATGGGGAAAATGAAATCGCGGGCCATTTCCTCGCGCAGATCAAGTACATATGCCTTGGAGGCTCCGGTCTTCAAGGCTTTCTCCTCAACTCCGGAGAGATCTTCCGGCTGACCAAGATCCGCAGTGAGCGTAATGACCTCGCAGTGGTAGGTTTCCATGAGCCACTTGAGGATAACAGACGTATCCAATCCACCAGAATACGCGAGAACGACTTTCCGTATCTTTTTCATGTGCGATTCCCCCTTGTGCCAAACAGGAAATGAAGTATTGAGCAAAAATCGACAGGAAGCAAGAATTTTGTGTTTCCAGCACAATTTTTCCTCAAGGCTGTGCGCCTCTGCCCGTGAAACATCTCGAAGAATATTTTATGGAACAGCGAAAAGGGGGCGACGTGGGCAGTCGGGCAATTCAGCCCTTTGACTTTCTTCTGGAATGAGAATAATTTTTTCAATATACCGTTCTGGTTGTTCCATATTCAGGAAAAGTGGCATGCAGGAGAATCCCTATGCAAAAGCCGCACAGGCAGGCATCAATATCAATTTGCTGTGCAGTCTTGCCAGGCCAGGCGGTCCGCTGAATTTCATCCTCGATGGCCTGCTGTCTGCCACAGAAAATCGCAATTGGTTGTTCTGTGTGCAAAAATGCACTTCACTGGCGGGAAACTGTCATCGAGCGTCGAAAGAAGCACGATTTTCTTTTCGCCTTCCTCAAGAAGGTATAGGCGTCAGCGGTCAGGCGAAAATTCTCTCCATCGAAGAAAATGATGCCGGACAGATTTGGCGTTTGCTGCTCCATTTGGGCCAGCCTGTCTTGCGTGCGCTGCGTAGGCATCCACGATACACCTGGAAGCCGGAATTTACCCGCTTGGGAACGTTTATTGCCACCAACAGACCTCCGGCCAGAAGTGAACAGCTCAAGGCTCTTGTGCGTGAACATGTACAGCAGGATCCGCGCCCGCCCCTCGTCCTCGACCTTTCCGCTGGAGGCGTGCGTATGTGCTTGCCAGAAGATCAGGCGCGGTTCCTGTTTTCAGCGGAACATCTGTACATTTTTTTCCTTGTACCCAGCAAGGCCAGGAAAGGTGAACTTCCCTATGCCTTTCTTCTCAAGCGCCGGGGTAGCTGCGCGCAGACATGCCCTGCGGGCATTGCCATGCGTTTTGTTGTTTTGGCAGAAATGGACTGGACAAGCACGGCCCCCGTGCATTGGGTCAATATTGCCCACCACGGTTCTGAGCGACTGCAAGCGTGTCTGGAACGCTATGAAGAAGAGACCTATGTCCAGGATTGATCATAAATTCCTTAGTGGTTTGAAACCTCCCCCTTCAGGGGGAAAAATGCTACTGACGGACGTCGAAGCCGATGGCATCCTTTTCAGTAACCCCTTCCTTTTATCAGCCTGTTCGACGCAGGAAGGTACAGGCTGTTATGCAGAGTCTTCCTTTCTGTCAGGGATGGAGCCGACTGTGGCTTGAAACATAGGCCGCGTGTTCGTCGTCCTGTCAGTCTGGACAAAAGCCCCCGCGCTGCCTCCAGCACGGGGGTATGCTGACGCTCCTCTTGATATGGTCATCCCGAGACGCAACCTCGGAGGTGATCAAAGATTCTTGATAATGTCCTGGGCGAAAGCAGACACGGCACCAGGGTCGTTGGAGGCGTCGCCTTCCATTTTCAGACCTTCTGCTATGACAGTGGCCCCCAGTTCTTTGGCGCGTTCTTCAATGGCGTCCACAGCGCCACAGAAATGGGGGTATGCCTGATCGCCCGAGGCGAAAGCCGCGACCTTGTGACCTGAGAGTCCTGCCTTGTCGAAGGCTTCAAACAGCGGCAAAAAGTCATCCTGCATTTCCAGTTCTTCCTCGCCCCAGGCGGAGCAACCGAAGAGGGTGGCGTCATAGCCTTCAGTCAGATTGTCCGCATTGACATCGGCGGCATTTTTGACGTCAGCTTCATGACCGGCTGCTGCAATCAACTCTCCAATTTTCTGGGCAATGCTTTCTGTATTGCCAGTGCTGGAACCATAGATGATCAGAACTTTGCTCATGGCTGTCTCCTTTGCATCTTGGCTGTCTGGACAGTGGTTATCTATGCCCGCAGGTGCAATGTGAACAATTGCCCTTGCAGACATGTTTTTTCTCCTTGGGAGCAGCAGCGGCTGCTTTTTTAACTATCAGCACCCGATTGCCGTTGATGCCGAGGTCAAAGCCGAGCATTCCCTTAAAGAACAGTCGACCAGGTTCCGTGACCTGGGCGCGCAGTGATGATTTGAACGCCGCCACCGCAGAGGGCCGAGAATGGGCGACCTTACGCACATCGACAAAGATGCGCTTACAACGAGCCTGATTGCCGCGAAGGATTTCCATCAGCGCATCTGCCTGGGGGTGGTCGAACTGCTCGTCAACGGCAATGTGCAGATTGTCGTGGCTGAAGTGGTGGGTCAGACCCAGGGCCTTGTTTTGATACTTTTCCATTTTGTCCCCCGTGGAAAGTTTTTCTCAATGTTTTTTTATTGGTCATCAGTTACCTTGGGTCTTACTGAGGCAGTCCCGCAGTGAGGATACGCCACACGAGTGTACGAGTTGCACGGGGATTTTCTTGGATCGTCCCAGTTGCACGGCCTTGCGTTTTGCCTCATGGGAAATTTTGTTGGTAAAAACAATAAGCGCATCGGGATGTCCGATTTTTTGCACGAAATTGCGTTCATTTTTCGTAATACACCGCAGTGAATGGCCGGCGTCCGCCGCTGCCGCCACGTATTCTTTCTCAAGCCTGTCCATACCGCCAATAAGGGTTACGCACATCGTCATACTCCACTGCTTGCGAAAACCATTTTTGGAAAAAATAATGAAATTTATTTTCAAAGTCAACATAGAGTACTAAAAAAATTTTTTGCAACGAAGGAACCATAAGAATGTGATAACGTCTCAGGATATTTTGAGAAGTGAGGCACCAGCGGCCACAAGAACCACAGCCATCGTCCGCTGCAGCGAAAATTTTTCGTGGAGGCAGAGTACGGCTAGGAGCATGCCGAAGATCACTGAAGTTTCCCGCAGCGCCGCCACCATGGCGATGGGGGCCTTGGTCATTGCCCAGACGGCAATGCCGTAGGAGAGAAAGCAGGCCATGCCGCCAACGATGCCAGGACAAGGACGGGTGAGGACGTACTTCAGATATGATTCGCCATGCCGCCAGAGCAGGTATGTCTGCATGGGTAGCATTTTGAGGACGAAAAGCCAGCAGGCGTAGCTGGCACCGTCAGCGTTTGCGCGTGCGCCAAGTCCATCTGTCAAAGTATAGGCTGCAATGATGCCAGCCGTGATCAGCGCAGCTTTTATCCCTCGCCACCCCGAGACGCCTTTTTTTGTGTCGACGGCGAGACAGAAAATGCCGGTGCAAAGGAAGCCGATGCCGATCCAGCCCATAAGGGAAAGACTCATGTCAAAAAACAAGAGGAAGGTGGACGTGATGAGTGGAGCCGCGCCACGCATGACGGTGTAGGCTGTAGAGATGTCCGTTGTTTCATAGGCCCGGGCCATGAACACATAGTATGTGGTGTGGCACAAGCAGGAAAAGCAGAGAAAAGGCCATGACGCTGCTGTAGGGACGGGGAGAAAAGGAAGGAAAGACAGTCCTAGCAAGAAACCGCCTGTGGCAGTAAGGCCGGTTTCAAAAAGTTTGTTGTTGCCGCTTTTGACGATGATGTTCCAGGAAGCGTGCAGCAGCGCTGTTGCGAGGACAATGGTCAAGAGCAAGGTTGACATGGACAAGGCATACGCCCGATGCTTATCCTTTGCAATGCGACATCTAGTGGCGGTAGGACATTCTGCTGTTAATCAAAATCTGCCAGCAGCGCATCCAAACGTAACGCGGGTAGGGATAGTTCGCGCAGTGATGTCAGGAGACGCAGTCTGGCCTCCAGCAGATGCGGCGAGGAAACGCCGTTGCGGATGGAACTGTGCGCTTCCAGAAAGGCGGCCAGTGTGTCGCAAATTTTGATGAGCTGACCGTCCTTGGGATCCAGTTCGTTGCTGTTAGATGCCGCAAGCGCGGCAAAACCGTCAACTTTGCGGACGCAGCCATGTTCTCGGATGCATTCCTGAAATTCTGAACCCACATCCAGGCCAAGATAATAACTGATGTGTTCCACAAGAGAAGTAAAACCCTCATGGCGCAGAGGGGTAAACAGGCGGCGTTCCAATTCCTTTGCTTCGAATGCCTTGATGAGCTTGGGCAATTCGCTGGTTGACTGCTTGACAGGTGAGATGATGTCACGCGTCAGCACCTCGGGCAAGTCATGGAACAGGCCGCAGAAAAAGTTGTTACAGGCCCTGGCCGGACACGCATCCACAGCCAGGCTGAAAAAATAGGCGTAGGCGGCCACAATGAACATATGCCCCAGAACGGAAGTCGCCGGAATGCGCGGCGCCTGTGTCCAGCGGGTTTGAAAACGTAGCTGACCGCAGAGATTAGCCAGGCGTGCCAGTGCAGTGCCAGGCGTACGGATGGCTGCCAGGCCATGTAAATCCGCGAACACAGCTAATCTGTTCGGAAAGGATTGTCCTATGTCTTCCATTTCCTCGTCAAAGGGGGTATTCAACGGTTCTATGAGCCGAAATTCCCACTGGGAGGCATAGAGGTGGGCAGCCGTGAGTATGCGGCGGGCTGGTGTTTCTGTTTCCACTGCGTCATGCCAGTTGCGCAGTCGGTTCCAGAATGAACCCAGAGGTGCGAGCGCAGGTTCCAGACGGTCGAGAACGTATTGAGTAAGCTGGCGGAATTGTTCCGGGTTTTCCTTGATTTTGTAAAAAATCGGGGGTTTTACGTCCGTGATAATCAGTCTGTAAAAATAGTCGAACAGACCGCCCTCAATAATCTCGCTGGCCAGGGACACACGTCGTTCAAGGGGCAAATCCCGAGAATTTTCGTGCCACAGTACGCAGGCCAGCAGCATTTTGTGCGCCTGCTTGTCGATTTCAAGCAGTTCCACTGGCCGCAGCTTGTCGTTCCAGCGTAAAAGGTAGGCACCGGAAAAAATGAGCTGAAGAAGATTTTTGCGAATAGTGACCATATCTTCTCCTTATAAGGAACAAAGGAATGCGTCGGACAGCTTGGCCACAAGTTAGGTCGGCAGGCGCAGGGCGTGGCGTTGCGCTTCACGCGCGAAAGCTGCATCTTCTCCTGCATCCCTCGCTAGGCGTTGCGCGGCTTGAGCCTCAGCTAGCCCTTGTTCCAGGCGGTAGACGCGCAGGCAGGCCAAGGCGTACTCCAGGGCGGCGCGCCAGTCGTGCGCACTGTTCAGACTGGCCTGTGCCTTAAAAGTGCGGTGGGCGATGACTTCGCGTCCGGGCGTAAAATTGGCGGCAAGGTCGTCTCCTATGTCGGGCGTGAGTACGCAGCAACCACACGAAGCGCCTTCCATGATCCGAAAGTTGAATTCGTGCGCAATGGCTTCGTTGGGGAGAACGCGCGTGTCGTCATACAGCGCAAGCATGGCATCGAAGGGGAGTGTACACGCCTCCAATCCACAGCGACGTCTCAGAAGTTCGGCAAAGCTGCGCCGCATGGGACGGTTGTTGTCAATGACCCCTACAAATGCGACCGAATGGCTGCGCTTGTCGTGCGATCGCCAAGGACGTCGACAGCCTGGCCAGGCGAAGTTTTGAGCCGGTGCTGATTGCCACTCCTGAGGAAGCGCCGCAAACAGGGATGAATGTGGCGTCAGTACCAAATCGAAGAGGCGTATGTACCAGCGCTGCCACGCCATGTTGAGGTGGGAATCCACAGCCCAGAATATTTTGGGACAATGGAGTTGTTCAAGTCCGTACAGGAATCGTCGTTTGCCGATGTGTTCTCGCTGGATCAGCACGTCTGGCCGAAACCATCCGCCACGTTCGTCGCGAAGCAGGCGGCGAACTGACACGATGCCTCCTTTGCCAGGCAGAGAGACTTTACAAACCGTATGTCCTGGCAGTTCCAGACCTTCACAGTCTATCAGTAAAAAGTTCATAATCCATCCCTTCAGTAAGGGGCAGTCTGCACGGTTTTTATCCGCCGCTGGAGGCGTCAGTCAGCGGATGGAGTCCCCAGACGATTGCAAGATGCTGTAGCATAGTCCGGAAAAGAAATGCACACAAGATAGAGCAGCAGGTTCACATATCTCTCTGAATATTTTTGCAAATTTTTTCAGCATTTTTGCAATCGTTCTACGCTAAAGGAGAAAGAAGGGGAAATTGCCATTGACGGACGGCGAAGCCAATGGCATCTTTCAAGGTAACTGCGACTTGGAGCAGTTCTAACGACAGGAGGAATGACGTATGAGCGATGATTATCGCAGCATTGCCCGCGAGCGCATGAAGGGATTTTGCAGAGTGTGCCCAGTATGCGACGGTCGGGCTTGTTCCGGGGAAGTGCCGGGCATGGGCGGTCTGACGACCGGCGCTTCCTTTCGCAACAATGTGAGCGCATTGGCCAATGTCACGTTGAATATGACCGTGTTGCATGACGTGAAAAGTCCTGACACTTCTACAAAAGTTCTTGGCATGGAACTCAAAGTCCCTGCCTTGGCCGCCCCTATAGGCGGTGTGTCTTTCAATATGACCAAGGAAGATGTGAGCGAAGATGCCTATATCGACGCCGTTCTCGGGGGATGTGCCCAGGCTGGTTCCGTGGGCTGCACTGGAGACGGCGTGCCTCCCTTCATCATTGACGCCGCGACCAAGGCTTTGAAGACCCATAAGGGCATACCCTTCATCAAGCCGTGGGAAGGCAAGGAATTGTATGAGAAGCTGGATAGGGTCATGGACTGCAATCCACTGGCCGTGGGCATGGATGTGGATGCCGCTGGTCTCGTGACCCTGCGTAAGATGGGACGGCCCGTTACGCCCATGAGTACGGCGGAACTGCGTCAAGTTATTGCCTATGTTCACAAGAAGGGACAGAAATTTATCGTTAAGGGCATCATGACGCCCCAGGATGCGGAAAAGTCCGTTGCCGCTGGCGCTGATGGCATCGTGGTCTCCAATCATGGTGGACGCATACTTGATCACTGCCCGGGAACGGCTGTGGTTCTGCCCCGCATTGCCGCTGCCGTGCGGGGACGTTTGGCGGTGTTCGTGGATGGAGGCGTACGCACTGGTGTGGATGTCCTCAAAATGCTGGCCCTCGGGGCGGATGCCGTCCTCATCGGACGCCCAGTCTGTGTGGCAGCCATAGGTGGTCTGACAGAAGGGGTCAGCGCCTATTTTACCACTATTACGCAACAGCTTTCACAGGCCATGCTGCTTACTGGCTGCAGCAGCATTGATAACATTTCACCGGAAATCGTGTACTGCGCCTAGCTCTTCGACGTTGGATACCTGTCTCCGTCGTTCCTGCGAAATGCGGGGACGGCGGATTATCATGTCCAGGTTCAGTACCCGGCTTCGTCACCGTCAGGCATGCGTCGCCCGCGCAGCAGAAAGATTGCGAAACACAGGGCCGCGATGGCTATGCCTGCGCATGTGGCCGTCGTTGATGACCAGCGGAAGGGAAAGCGGTCATAGCAAAAAAGATATGTCCCGCATACGCTCGTCATAAAAAGGGCGGGCAGCGTGGCTATCCAGTGTTGGCGGTCACGGCGACGCAGCCAGACGGCTGCCGCCCACAAGGAAACGCAAGCCAATGTCTGATTTGTCCAGCCAAAGGCCATCCAGATAGCCTTGAAGTCGCCTACGGCAAAATAAATGCCCAGGGCAAACAGAGGTATGGTAATGGCAATGCGCCTGCTGACGTGCGTTTGCTTGACATGCAGCATGTCTGCAAGGATGAGTCGTCCTGTGCGAAAGGCCGTGTCGCCCGTGGAAATGGGCAGGATGACCACGCCGAGAAAGACCAGGGTTCCGCCTAAAATGCCCCCCAGCAAACCTTCGGACGTCTTGGCCACGACCACTGCTGGCGTGCCCGCCTGCAGCAGGGCCTGAGGGTCACCGTCATAGAAGGAAAGGCCGATGGTCACCCAGATGAGGGCGATGAATCCTTCCGCGATCATGACTCCGTAAAACATGGTGCGTGCCTGACCTTCAGATTGCATGCAGCGCGCCATCATGGGCGATTGCGTGGCATGAAAGCCCGATATGGCACCGCAGGCAATGGTCACGAAGAGCAGGGGCCAGAGCGGGGCATCCTTGGGGTGCAGGTTGGTGAAAAAATCGGCAAGGCGGATGTTGGGCAGCACCGTGTAGGCGGGATTGAACAGCAGGGCCAGGAAAAGCCCCACTGCCATAAACAGCAGCAATATGGCAAAGAAGGGATAGATGCGGCCAATGATCTTGTCAATGGGGAGTATGGTGGCCATAAAATAATAGGCAAAAATGACGATGGAAAAGACAATGGTCAGCACGACGCCTGCAGACACGCTGCCGTCGGGTGCGCGGCAGAAATTGGCCAAGGGGCAGGTTGTCAGCCACTGAAGCGCATCATCCCCCCAAGAAACCGTGTGGAGCAATTCCTGTGTCTTGAAAGAGAGCAGACCGGCGGGGCCGTTGACGAACACGGCACCCACAAGGATCATGAACCAGATGGTAAAGATGAGCATAAACCAGCGCACATAGGGGCCGAGATTGCGGCCAATGACTTCAGGATAGGATGCGCCGCCATAGCGCAGGCTCATTGCTCCTGTTAGGAAGTCGTGGACAGCGCCGGCAAAGACGCAGCCGAAAACCACCCAGAGTAGCGCCGAGGGTCCGTAGACAGCGCCCATGATGGGGCCAAAAACCGGACCGAGACCGGCAATGTTGAGGAGCTGGATGAAAAAAATTTTGTACGCTGGCAGTGCAACGCTGTCCACGCCGTCGGCCTGTGTCTGTACAGGCGTAGGCCGACAGCGGTCAATGCCGAAAATTTTTTCCACCACAAGGCCATAGATGGCGTAGCCCAGAAATAAGAGGGCTGCTGCCAGCAGAAAATAGAGCATGCCCATTGCTAAGTATTCCACCTGAAAGAAGTTCTAGGAAAATGTCATAAATCTCGATTGTAGCATCGCCATTGCCAGGTTAGGATGCATTCATGTTGGTAATGTATGACGTTTCTTAACAATTCCCAAAAGTTTACTCTGTGTTCCTGGCTTATTGAGAATCAATTCCTTACGAATGGGCAAATATGAATTATGCATCTTTTTTTCAATCATTCCTGAAGCCTTGAGGACATTTTCAAGACTTATTTGTGGAATTTGACCATTTTTTTCAACATAGCCAGAAAGATATTCTGCTGATGGATTTTTGATGTTATTTCTTTCACACACTAACCAGGATACACATTCAGCTTCGAATTCACAGATTTCTATTTTCTGATCATGTCGATCAGACCACCATTTTATGTCTGGAGTTCCTAAATGTCCACAGTAGAGATGACCTAGCTCATGCGTTATTGTTGCAAATTTTTCTTCTTTTGAATGATTTTTATTGACAATCATAATGTATAAAATTTTTACATATTTTTTATTATACATTGAACTCATATTCTTCTGAGCTGTTTGAATGCGGCCAGCAAGGTTGGTACCATAATCACTTTCATTATATGAAATCCCGTCGCAAGTAAGATTTTTAATTAAATTATAATATTTTGATAGTTCGAGTGAACCATGGGTTTGAAAAGGTTTGAGTAATTGTTCTGGAAATGGCGTTTTGCCATATGTGTCACCCAATTCAAAGACGAAACGCACCGGGCCAAAAGGCTGGAGTATGACGAGGGGGCGTGCACCTGGCTTGATGTCCCGCTGAAATTTGTACTGCCAATCCTCAAGGGTAGCCACATATTGGCTTCCAGGCTTCTGGATGTGGATGAGAAAGGCGTTGTACGGTGAAATATATCTGAAACGTTTGATGAAAAGCAGCAGTGTCTTAAAATCATGACTCGTTCTGTATGTGCTTACTTTTTGGAAAAGTTCGTCCAAGGCTTTTATATCTTCTTTATGATGATTGTCCATACAAGTTCCTTTTGGTAGAGTTGTTTTGTCAATGCACGTCGTTCTACGTCAATGCACGCCCTCTGTTACTGGCTGCAGCGTTCTGCGAAATGCGCCAGAACGCCAGGTCCTTCGCGCAGCAGGCTTTCGCGCATGAGGGCGGCATCGTCGTCGGTGATGGATTCAAGTAACGCTGCCCCTTTTTCTGGGTTAGCCGACACGATGAAATCAAAGGTGGCCGCGACAGAATCTGTATCGCGCCCCGTCAACTCGCTCACGGCAGAAATCAGCACATCGAGTTTGCGCATATTTTAGAATCCTTCTTTGAAAGCAGTATAAAAGCATATGGCCTCGAGCGCAATCCCTACGGCACAATGTGGCATCTGTCGATTACTCTTCATGGCCCCTTATGGCGACGAACTCTTCAAATATTTCTATATTTTTATTGACATGGAAAAGGAGTCAGATTATCGAAATAATTTGGATACTTGCAATTTTTTTCTGAGACGTCGTACATATGGGGTGAGCCAGTATTGAAACGTATCCTCTTGAAGATAAAAACAGGATATATTTCGCGGCAACGAAAATACAAGAAAGGAGAAGGTTCTCTTGTGGAAAAACTGATCGACATCAACAGCTACCCGATCATCAATGTGCTTGACATTCTGCTCCACGATGCCTCGACGAAAAAAAACATCATTTGGGCAACGGACACCTATAAGGAGTTTGGTGACAATTTCACGGACAAGGAGCAGATACATGCCGATGCGCTGTTACAGGACAACGATGTCATACGCCCGCGCATTCAAAAGCAGCTTGCGGCGCAGGCACAGCGGACGCGAAAAAAAGCAGAGGTGTTCACGCCAGCGTGGCTGTGCAACCGTATGAACAATCACTGTGATGAGGATTGGTTCGGTCAAGCATGTGTATTTACTACAGAAAAAGAGGATCACACATGGACGGTGAGGGAAGGGAGAATCGCATTTCCCAAGCACAAAACCTGGCAACAGTATGTCCATTCCCGTCGGCTTGAAATCACCTGTGGAGAAGCCCCGTTTCTGGTTTCCCGCTACGATGTATCGACGGGGGAACGGATTATGCCTCCCCTGCGACGTATCGGAATGCTCGACAGGAAGCTCCGCATCGTCAATGAAAATACTGATACCTATGATGACTGGCTGCAATGGGTGATGCATGCTGTTGAAAGCTGCTACGGGTATGAGTATCAGGGTGATAATGTTTTGATTGCGAGAAGCAATCTGCTGCTCACGTTCAAGGAGTATTACGAGGAACGTTGGGATCGACGACCGGACGACAAATTGCTGGAGCAGATCGCACGCAAAATCGTCTGGAACATCTGGCAGATGGATGGTTTGAAAGATACAGTACCGCTAGAAAAATCGTATGAGAAACAACGTCAGATGACGCTTTTCACTATACCAGACATCGACCAAAAAAGAAAAAAAGTGCCAATAGCCGTGCCGTGTAGCATATATGACTGGAGAAATAGCGCTCTTTTGAAGTTTATGAATATCAAGGGAATATCTATAATGAAAAAGAAATTGTTTGATTATATAATTGGAAATCCTCCATATCAAGAGCAAACTGAAGGTACATCTGATATGCCGGTATACAACGATTTTTTTGATACTGCTATAACATCTGGAGATCATGTAGCATTAATTACTCCTGCTAGATATCTTTTTAATGCAGGAAAAACGCCAAAATCATGGAATAAAAAAATGTTGAACAGCAAACATTTTAAAGTATTGTTGTATGAGCATAACTCTGCAAATATATTCCCAAACACAGACATTAAAGGAGGTGTTTGTATTGGATATTGGAATTCTACAGCTCAATACAAGCCTATAGAGGTATATTTGGCATTTGAAGAATTAAATAGCATTAAAAAGAAAGTAATCATAAATACGAATTTTAAAACATTAGACAATTATGTATATCAACCTAACAGTTGGAATTTAGATACCCTCTATGCAGACTATCCTAAATATAAGAAACAAATAGGTAGTAATGGTAAGGAACGAAGATTAACAACATCAATTTTTTCAACTGTAGATATTTTCAGTACTGAGCGTACTGATGATGACATTGAGATAATTGGATTAATGAAAAACAAGCGCGTATATCGTTATATCAAACGGAAGTATATTTCATTTAACCATGAGAATTTATTAAAATGGAAAGTCATCTTACCTAAATCTAATGGTAGCGGTGCGATCGGTGAAGTATCAAGCACACAGTTGTGCGGTGAGCCTCTGTGTAGCGCACCTCTATGCGGTTATACGCAATCATTTCTTGGAATTGGGGCATTTGATACTGAAAAAGAAGCTAAAAATTGCTTAAAATATATAAAGTCAAAATTTGTTCGCACATGTTTAGGCATACTCAAGATCACCCAAGACAACAACAAAGGTACATGGAAATACGTTCCACTTCAAAATTTTACTTCATCATCAGATATCGACTGGTTAAAGCCAATCAATGAGATAGATATACAGCTTTACCACAAGTACGGTCTTAATGATAAAGAGATTGCGTTTATCGAGACTCATGTAAAGGAGATGATTTAGTCTATAAGAAACAATTTAAAGAGTACATATCCTACTGAAGATAAAATAAGATTATGTTTAGGATATAACGAAAATAGAGCAAAGGAGAACATTCTCTTGTGGAAAAACTGATAGATATCAACAGCTACCCGATCATCAATGTGCTTGACCTTCTGCTCCACGATGCCTCGACGAAAAAAAACATCATCTGGGCGACGGACACCTATAAGGAGTTTGGTGACAATTTCACGGACAAGGAGCAGATACATCCCGATGTGCTGTTGCAGGGCAACGATGTCATACGCCCGCGCATACAAAAGCAGCTTGCGTCGCAGGCACAGCGGACGCGAAAAAAAGCAGAGGTGTTCACGCCTGCATGGCTGTGTAACCGCATGAACAATTACTGCGATGCGGACTGGTTCGGTCGAGCAGATGTATTTACTACAGAAAATGAGGATCACACATGGGCGGTTAGGGAAGGAAGAATCGCATTTCCCATGGACAAAACCTGGCAACAGTATGTCCATTCCCGTCGGCTAGAAATCACCTGTGGAGAAGCCCCGTTTCTGGTTTCCCGCTACGATGTATCGACGGGGGAACGGATTGTACCTCCCCTGCGACGCATCGGAATGCTCGACAGGAAGCTCCGCATCGTCAATGAAAATACTGAAACCTATGATGACTGGCTGCAATGGGCGATGCTTGCTTTTGAAAGTTGCTACGGGTACGAGTATCAAGGCGATAATGTTTTGATTGCGAGAAGCAATCTGCTGCTCACGTTTATGGAGTATTACGAGGAACGTTGGGATCGACGACCGGACGACAAACTGCTGGAGCTGATTGCACGCAAAATCGTCTGGAACATCTGGCAGATGGATGGCTTGAAAGATACTGTGCCGCTGGGAAAATCGTATGAGAAGCAACGCCAGATGACACTTTTCGATATGCCAGGCATTGAGCGAGAAAAAGATGACGAACAACAAGCCGTGCCGTGTAGGATATTTGACTGGAGTAAGAACATTCCTTTGAAGTTTATGGATATAAAGGAGAAACGTGGTATGGAAGAAAAATTGTTTGATTACGTGATAGGGAATCCCCCATATCAGGAAGATAGAGAAGGAGATAGCAACACAGCTACTCCTGTATATCATAATTTTATGAACGAAACATATAAAATCAGTACAGCATCTATGTTGATTACACCAGCACGTTTTCTATTTAATACTGGTTATACGCCAAAAATATGGAATCAGGAACGTCTTCATGATACTTACTTTAAGATAGTTAAATATTATACTAATTCTTCTGATGTATTTAAGAATGTTGAAATTAAAGGCGGTGTTGTTATATCGTATAGAGATATAAGAAAAAAATATGGAGTAATCGATATTTATACAAAATATACTACATTAAATGATATATTTCATAAAGTTATTGAAAAGAATGAATTTAAAAGTATAACAGATATTATGGTTACAAGTTTTACTTATCATTTTAATAAAGTATTATATGATGAAAATCCTAAGTTGATTGGCAGAGCAAGCAAAGGGCATAGTTATGATTTGCAATCAAATATATTCAGTATTTTTCCTGAAATATTTTATGATTCTATTCCTAATGACAATAAAAAATATATTTCTATTTTAGGAAGAGAAGGAAATAAAAGATGCTGTAAATATATACGCAGAGATTATGTGAATTCTGTTATAAATCTTGATAAGTATAAACTATTTATTTCAAAAGCATTTGGAACGGGACAGTTTGGCGAGATCATGCCTGATATGATTTTAGGTAAGCCTTCAGTTGGATCAACTATTACTTTTCTGAGTGTTGGTGCATTTGATACAGAATTTGAGGCTATTACTTGTGAAAAGTATTTAAAGTCAAAATTTGCAAGAACGTTGCTTGGTGTATTGAAAGCTACACAGAATGCTAGTAAACCATGTTATCGTATGATTCCTCTCCAGGACTTTACGTCATCATCAGATATTGACTGGTCAAAAGAAATTCATGATATAGATCGGCAGCTTTATTGCAAGTACGGTCTGCTAGAGAAAGAGATTGCGTTTATCGAGACTCATGTAAAGGAGATGATCTAGTTTATAAGAAACAATTTCAAGAGCACATATCCTACTGAAGATAAATAAGGCTATGTTTACGATATAACAAAAAAAGAGGAAAGGAGAATATTCTCTTGTGGAAAAATTGATCAACATCAATAGCTACCCGATCATCAATGTGCTTGACATTCTGCTTCACGATGCCTCGACGAAAAAAAACATCATCTGGGCAACGGACACCTATAAGGAGTTTGGTGACAATTTCACGGACAAGGAGCAGATACATGCCGATGCGCTGTTGCAGGGCAACGATGTCATACTCCCGCGCATACAAAAGCAGCTTGCGGCGCAGGCACAGCGGACGCGAAAAAAAGCAGAGGTGTTCACGCCTGCATGGCTGTGTAACCGTATGAACAATTACTGCGATGCAGACTGGTTCGATCGGCCAGAAGTATTTACGACAGAAAACAAGGATCGCTCATGGACAGTTGCGGAAGGAAGAATTGAATTTCCCAAGCACAAAACCTGGCAACAGTATGTCCATTCCCGTCGGCTAGAAATCACCTGTGGAGAAGCCCCGTTTCTGGTTTCCCGCTACGATGTATCGACGGGGGAACGGATTGT
>JAFTCE010000022.1 GCA_017454855.1 Desulfovibrio sp. | reverse complement strand
GAAAAATGCTATTGACGGACGGCGAAGCCGATGGCATCCTTACCCGTAACCCCTTCCTTCAGGGAGGGGCAATCCGCACGGCTCCTATCCGCCGGTGACGGAGTCAGTCGGCGGATGGGGCCGACTGTGGATTGAAACATAAAATACTCACCCGTATGCTCGCTTACAGTTACAGAAACCGCATCACGCTCTTGGGCGGCACTGCCTGTGCCGTCCTTGCGCTGCTATCTGCCGGAAACGCCGCTCTACCCGGCTGCGGTCGCGTTCTGCGTCCGTCCCAGGGCGGCAAGGACTTCTCGTAAGGTAAGCGCGCATTCCTCCACGGTACGTGCCACGCTCGCGCATTCCGGGTCGTTCAAGGCAGCCTGCATGGCATGGGCAGCGGCAGAAAGGCGTTCCGCGCCAACGCTGGGCGCGGCCTGTTCCAAAATATCGCCCAGACGGCACAAATTTTCCGTGTCGGCCACATCGTACAGCCGTGCCAAGAGGCCGGGTGCGTGGGCAAAGGTTTGCGCAAAAAGTCCCGCTGTGATGCCCCAGGATTCGGGATGGCGCACCAGAAAGGCCCTGCCCAATTCGGCGCTGATCACGGCACCGGCAGCAAGATCGTCGCGAAGTTCGCCGCTGCGTATCTGCTCTGGCGAACACGGACTGCCCAGCAGGACATGGGTTCCCGCTGGAGCCGCCGCAGACGCTTCGGCCTCTTCTTCCTGGCCTTGACGCAGTTTGCGCAGGAACTGCCGCAGGAGCGCCAGGTCGCCCCAGGCCCAGAGCAAGGCCACAAGGGCGAGCGTACAGGCCAGGGCGCAAAGGCAAAAGCGCAGTACCTCGCGCCGCCCCTTCTGGGCAAGGTCTTCGTTGACCAGCCGTGGGGAAAGATAGACTTCCACCGAACCCACGGAACGGCCCTCTAGCTTGAGCGGATTCATGCCCTGCACGCTGTTTTCCATGATTTCGTCATCCCAGGGCACCGGCTCCCATTGGTAATTGCGGCGCTGCCCTTCCAGCATACCCCTGGCACCCTGCACCTTTATGGCGTAAATGGACTGATCCTCCATGGCGGCCAAGACGATGGTTCGCGCCGTCACTTCGTCCAGCTCCCAGGCGGGCAGGGACAGCAGTCCGGCCAGCTGCGCTGCCAGGCGACCGGCATCGCTACTCAAGCGGTTCTCGGCCTCCTGCCTGTTTTCGTGCATGTTCCAAAGGCCCAGAGACAAAAAAAGGAGCAAAAGCCCCCCCCAGGCCATGATGGCAACTCCCCGCCGCATGCCGGGCGTGACGTTGGGCAGAACTTTGCGCGCTGTATCCGTGTTCATGAACAATTCCTTAGTGGTTTGCCCCCCTGATCAAAGGGAGAAACTACGCTTGACGGGAAGCGAAGACATGCGTTCCGAAAAGAACACGCGCATTTCCCCCGCCAGGCGTGGATCATCCACAGCCCTGGAAAGCGCGTGGCAGTATCACATGGCCAAAGACCATTGTCTTGTAAAATGCCGTCGCGTGAGCGTCAAGACCGTTTGCCGTTCAAGACTGACCTCAGCAAAAATTCCTTCAGGGCAAGAACATCCCCATCGCGCAGGAGGACAAGACATGCGAACCAGGCCAGCCCGCCGCCGCCCACGGCACAGGCCAGGCTTGGCCACAGACCGTATGCCGCCATGTGTTCCAGCAGCGCCCGAGCCGCAAGGCCCGTGACCAGGGCGGATACGGCCTGACGCAGGACGTGTTGCGGATGCGGCAACCACGCTCTTGCCTCGTGCGCCGCAGTCTCTGGCGCTCGCAGAGCCTGGTCAAGCAAGCAGATGAGGACGGCTGTCTGCGTCCACATGCCCACGCCCACGGCCAGGGGTATGGCTGCGCGTAACCAACGTCCCAACACGACGCCGGTCACAAGCGTCGTTGCCACAGCCAGAACGGTGCTCCAGGCCGTGCGATCCGCCATGCGCAAGGCATTGCAGGCCGCCAACAGGGACTTGTTTAGGGCCAGCGCGGGTAGTGCCGGCAGCAGGGCCAGAAGAACCAGCCATGTTGCCTGCGTGGCCCTGGCATCAAAGGCCCCGTGACCCAGCAAGCCTTCCACCAGCCTCGGCCCCACGGCCCACAGACCGGCCACAGCGGGTAAGATGAACAGCAGCGTCAGACGCAGGGCCGCAGACAGCCGCTGGGCAAACTGCGCCCTGTCCCCCTGCGCGGCAAGTCGGCTCAAGGTTGGCAGACTGGCCATGCCCAGACAGACGCCCGTAAGGCCCAGGGGCAATTCCAGGAGCCTTTCGGCATAGTGCAGGGCCGCCACCTGTCCCTGTCCCAGGCCAGAGGCCAGGGACATGGCCAAGAGCATGGCCACCTGGGGAGCGGCCACACCCAGCAGACCCTGGGGGAGGCGCCGCAGACAGGCGCGGGCATCACGGGCACACGACCTGGCCCGTGCTGTGGCGGGAACGTCATGCCCAGAGGGCAAGAGCCGACGCACGGCCAGCCACTGCACAAGGCATTGCGCCGCTCCACCACAGGCCACCCCCAGGGCCAAGGCTGCGGTCGGCTGCAGGCAGCCCAGGGCGCCTGCAGCGGCAAAGCCCAGAACCACGCAGTTGAACAGCAGCGGCGAAAACGCGGGCAGCCAGAACACGCCCACACTGTGCAGCAAGGCCATGCCCAGGGCGGCCAGGACGGCGCAGGGCACATAGGGCAGGCACAGCCGCAAAAGTTCGGCTGTTATCTCGCGTTGCGCGGGGTCGAAACCAGGCGTCAGCAAGTCCGCAAGCCAGGGCGAAGCCACGAGGGACACGAGCATGATTCCGCAACATCCAAGCCCCAGCCACAGCGCCAAAAGCCGAGCCAGGCCGCGCATGTCCGCAGGGGCCTGGCCCTGTGCTTGACGCGCAAGATGCACAAGGCTGGCCGTCAGCGTCATGGAAAGGGCGCCTTCACCCAGGAGACGCCGCAAGACATGCGGCAGGCGCAGGGCCGCCGCCAGGGCATCGGCGAGCATACCCCCGCCCAAAAGCCAGGCCATGCTCATGTCCCGCACAAGGCCCAGCAGTCGCGATGCCAGGGCAAAGCTGGCGAGCAGCGCAGTCCTCTGCGCCAGTCCGCTTGACGCGTCCGATCTGCCTGGACGCACCTTGATTGTCCCCTGACCAAAAACCCTTTGGGCAGCAGCATCCGAGAAACGTTGCCGCGCACCTTCTTCAGAAGGCATCGCCGCCCCTGTCCAGCGTACCGGGCAAGAGCGCCCTGGCTTCAGCCTTCCACGCCGTGACGGTGGACCGCACCAGGCTGTCCTGCTCGGCGGCCATGGGCTTGAAGGCTTCGGCAAAGACGTGGATGCTCGTGCCGCCGCGCGGCGCGAACAGTCCCTTGACCCGACACCAGCAGGGCGCGAGCAGGGTGCAGAGATCGTCCAGCACACTATTGGTGATGGTCTCCATGAAGCTCTGATGATTGCGATAGGCAAACATGTACAGCTTGAAGCTCTTGGACTCCACACAAAGCTCGTGGGGGATGTATTCCACGCTGATCACGCCGAAATCCGGCTGGCCCGTCACCGGACACAGCGACGTAAATTCGGGGAAGGTGAGGTTGATAATGTAGGGTCTTTGCGGGAAACGGTTGGGAAATGCCTCCAGCAAGCCCACATGCGGACCCTGGGTTGGCGTGGGCAGACGGCCTGCGCCGAGTAGCTTTAAGGTTTCCGTCTGATCTTGGCTGCGCGTCTTCATCCCGTGCCTTCTGTGGTTTGAACCGTGTTCTGGCGTGTGCTGCCCCGTAGGCGAAGCCTGGGCCACACAAGGGGCTTGTATCCCATTGCGCTTGCGGCTACAATAGCCGAGTGCAGCTCTAAAAAAGAATCTCCCTGCCCATCGTCCATAAAAGGAGACGTCATGCGTCGTTTGACATTGCCCACGTTTTCCGTGTCGCGCCTGGCGCGGCACATTGCCGCAGCTTTCTCTGCGTTCCCGCGTCCGCACAATCCGTCCGGACAATTCTTTGATATCTGCCGCATGATCAAAATTGAGCATTCCATCTTCGCTCTGCCCTACGCCTGGGCAGGTGCCTTTCTGGCCGCCAGGCAACTGCCGTCGGCCCGCAGCCTGATTTTTCTGACCATTGCCATGATCGCCGTGCGTTCCTTTGCCATGGCCTTCAACCGCCTGGTGGATTTGCCCTTTGACCGCGACAATCCGCGCACGCGCAACCGCCCCCTGGTCACAGGCGCCATCAGTGTGCAGCAAACCAGGACATTCTGCTGGATCATGGCCATTATCTTTGTCCTCGCCTGCGCCATGCTGAACATGGTCTGTCTCTGTCTGGCCGTACCGGCCCTGCTTTTTGCCGCCGCCTACAGCCTGCTCAAGCGCTGCACCATGCTCTGCCATTTCTGGCTGGGAGCAACGCTGGGCCTGGCCCCCCTGGCGGGCTGGCTTTCCGTGACGCCAGCCGTGCCGGGACTGCCCGTTGTCCTCCTGTCCTGCGCCGTCCTGTTCTGGGTGGCGGCCTTTGACATCTATTATTCCTTTCAAGACATAGATTTCGACACCGCCTTCGGCCTGTATTCCGCCCCCGTGTGCTGCGGAAGCCAAGGCGCCTTGCTCCTGGCCGGTTTTTCCCACGTCATGACGTCCATCTTTCTGCTGCTCACGGGTTTCGCTGCCGGGCTTTCCTGGCCGTGGTATGCGCTGTGGCTGGGCATCAGCGTCTTGCTGTTCATGGAACACAGGCTCATGCAGCCGCAGGATCTGCGCTATGTGGATACGGCCTTCTTTACCCTGAACGCCATCATTTCCCCCGTGGTTCTGCTTGGCGTTCTCTTGGGAATCTATCTCTGAGGCAGGTCTGCGCTGTTGCCATCGGAGAATGCCCCATCCAGGACACGCACAAACGCCGCTGTGCGGGAGCAAACATGCCGCGCAAACAACGCTATCAATGGCAGCAGGAGTACTCCGCAGACATGCCAGCCCATGCCGCACAAGAGGCAGCAAGCGAAGAAAGGCCAAGCCGTTCCGCAAAAAAACGGGCCTGCCTCGCCCTGCAAGCCCTGGGCGAAGGTTTGACCCTGCTTTCCGCAGAAGAACGGCGCGGCCTGAACCTGCCTCACGAACTGGAAGAAGCCCTGAACCTCTTCGCCCGCATCAAGGACAGGGAAGGACGTCGCCGTCAATTGCAATATATTGGACGTCTCATGCGCTCCACTGACCCTGCTCCCATCCGCGCCGCCCTGGACGGGGTTCGCGGGCACGGCCACTAGAGCGTTTTGACTTTTATTTTTGCAAAAATATTCTAGAGGCTGCTGTACGTCCTGCGGCTATGTGCAGAGTTAACGTCAAAATGCTCTAAGGTTGCCGTGGGTTTCTCCGCCCGTACAGCGCATATTCCCGCTGAAGCTGAACTTTCACCTAAAAACAAAGTATCAAGCGCGCACTAGTGGAATCCCCCGACCTGATGTGTTCTACGGCGGCAAGGGCAATGACACGATCACAGGCGGGGGTGGCCGGGATGTGGCGGTGTACGACAAGACAGCCTGGGGCCAGGATACCATCGCCAAGACCAGCGGAACCATGACCCTGCTTTTCCAAGGACTCAAGGCCAGTGACATCGTGAAGAAGATCAACGGGACGACGATGACTATTACGAAGAAGAGGGACGCCAGCCAGAAGATCACCGTCAAGGGTTGGAGCGACACAAGTCATACTCTCGTCTTTACCAGCGGCATGACGGCCTTCAACACCTTTGTCAAGGCAGCATCGCCGACAGCTACACAGGCCACGAATGCCCGCAATGAGGCATTCAAGAAGGCCCTACTGGCGTCGGCATAAGCCCTAGTGCCTAGCAGCGTTTTGGCTTTTCGCCAGCCTGTAGGGAAAAGCCCCCTAAAGCTATCCTGAAATGCTCTTGCCCTGAGAAAATGCTGCCTTTCTCTTGACGAAGCAGCGGCGTTTAGTATATGTATTCTCCTGTTGCGCCCTTGTAGCTCAGTCGGTAGAGTGCATCCTTGGTAAGGATGAGGTCACCAGTTCAATCCTGGTCAAGGGCTCCACAGATTTCAAGGGGTTACGAGTACGGTCGTAACCCCTTTTCTTTTGCACATAAAAAAGACGCATCATGCAGCAAATGACCCTTTTCTCACATGACGATCCATTAGTCACCTTTGAGCTTCAAGCGGGTGCGCCAATACTCCTGCGCCATATATATCACGAAAATGCGCATCTTCTCCCCTTTTCTCTGCGTGGGAAAGAACTTCAAGAAGTTCTGCCGGATTGGCTTTCAAATCGATTTTCTGAAAATGGTCTATGGCTGATCCATGCGCTCAAAAAACACAATACATCCATTGATATGCTTTCTGCGCTCCAAATAACATCTGCACTCTCATTAACAGATGCTTTTTGGATTCATGATGGCTCAAAAACATGGAGCAATGAAAATCTTTTTACCAATGAATTTAGCGAAGATATTGCAAATCTTGCGATTTCTCGTGGGCTTGCTCCTAGAGCTATCAAACGTATTGATCGCTCACCGGAATATACATCTGAGGGAAGTCTTCGGAAATGCTGGGTACGCCGTAACAAGGAACTTTTTTTACTCAAAGCCGCAAACAGAAGCAGGCAATCAAAAAATAATCAAGCTATTGCAGAATCCTGAATCCGTGAGTAATCTAATGAAAATTTATATAATATATTGAAAATAAAGAAAAAATCATAATTTTATCTTTCACCCATTGGGTGAAGAATGAGAAGAAAGATCACATG
>JAFTCE010000156.1 GCA_017454855.1 Desulfovibrio sp. | reverse complement strand
CCGTAAACCCTTGCAATCATTGGTGCGCTCGGCGGGATTCGAACCCACGGCCTTTGGCTCCGGAGGCCAACGCTCTATCCAGCTGAGCTACGAACGCTTATCACTTGTATTTTGTAAACCGACTACGGCCTCGCTGTCAAGGCCGTTTTCCTCCAAAATTTCTCAGCATCTTGAAATATCAGCTCTAAATTAGAGTTGACGCAGACAAAAACCAATGGCACCATTGCAAGTAGGTACTTTGTCCAGGGGAACATGCCGAAAAACCTTGTGCCGAAAGGTTGATAGGCTTGCAAGGCCAGAGGATAGGTGATGTGCCCGCAGCCAATGCCAAAAATTGCTCTCGGGCAGGGTTTTGCACGTGAGGAAGCCATGAAAAAATTGCTTGCCATCGTACTTTTGGGGTTTTTGTTCTTGCCCTGTGTCTCTGATGCTGCCAGCCCCCAACCTGGCAGGCCCGTCCAGGACAAGCCCGAAAACACCTTGAACCGTGTGACGGTTATCAGCGTTGGCCTGGAAGGGACAGACAGCATAGGGGCGCGCCTGGGCACCAGGTTGAAAGAGCGCTTCAACCAAAGCAGTCTCTTCACGCTCAACGACGATGAAGAAAAAGACATCCCCAAGCTCTATCTACAGCTCGAGACCAAACCTGAATTTCCAGGTCGTCCGGCAGTGGGTTCGGTGTATTCCGTGTGCTGGGTGTTCAAGCAGGGCAAGGGCTACTTGGGCTATCTTCTCGCCCGTGACCTGGGCACGGTCGACAGCGAAAGTGTGGAGGCCCTTGTGGACAGGCTGGTGGAGCGCACTGATGGCATTGCTGCAAAATATACCAGCCTTTGGAAGTGATTCCTAGGAAACTTGCCTCACGGCACTATCTCGGTTCGCGATTGCGCACCGTGGCCTGTACTTTTGGCTTCGTGCCCAGGAAAGAGCGCAGGTGCGGGTCGCATGTGCTGGAACATCTCGGGAGTGCGCATGGATAGCTTGACCTGGGTGGCGCTGACGGGCGCCCTTGTTTGGCTTGGCATTGGCGGCTATGTGGCTTTTCTGGCCCTGGAACAGCGTCGGCTGGCTACACGTTTGCGGCAACGGGAGATGCTCCATGACGGTTGAATCTGCCTGCGAAACACGGCAGGTGGAGCCTGTGCGGCCTGTCTTTGCGCGCGGCTTGATCCTTTTATTGGCCTTTTGCCTCCTGCTCATGCTCGGTCTGGCGCTCAAGGAACGCCTTTTTCATCCTGAAGCCTTGGTGGTCACAGGCCCTACGCCCATGCAGGAACCTGCGTCTGCGGCCAAGCCCGACAAGCTTGGGGCATTGATGCGCCAGGTTGCCATGGAGCCGCAAAACATGGATGTTCTGCTGGAACTCGTGGAACAGCTGGCAAGCGTCCAAAGCTGGGAAGCAGCGGAAACCTTTGCCCAGCGCGCCGTTGCCCAGGACGCTGGCAATGTCAAAGCTCAATATTTGCTCGGCGTCATCCTGCACAATCAGGGACGGCATAGGGAAGCGGCGGATGCCCTGGAGCGCGTTTTGACCCTCCGTGACGAGGCGTCGGCCCGCTACAGCCTTGGCGTACTCTTTACGTATTTTCTCAACGATGCCCCACGCGGCAGAATGCACTGGGAGGCCGGACTCCAGGACAACGATGCCAGCGAGGAACTCAAGCAGGCCATTCGGGCGGAGCTGGACAAGTTGGCGGCAAAGAAACCTTCCAGCACAGCCCGGGAACATAAGTAATGGCTCTGCAACATGTTGGTTCCCACCTGCTGTGACGCAGGAGTGAGACTGTTCGTCAACAAAGCCGTCCAGCCCGTCTTCTCCTTTTCGCTTGACTCCCCAAAACGGCTCTAGGACATGGCCGTAGAGTCAAGAAAGCCTGTATGCTAAAAATACTTTTTTGCCCCTTGGTTGCCGTTCTGCTACTTGCGGAACAGCTTCAAGGGGATATTTTTGAGGCAGCAAAAAAAGGCGACCTTTGCTGGGTAAGGAAGCACATCGAGCAGGGTGCCAACGTGAACGCACAAAACCTGTATGGCGAAACCCCATTGCACCTGGCCGCAGTCAAAGGCCATGCGCATGTGGTCAGGCTGCTCATCGAACAGGGGGCCAACGTCAACGCACAGGACGATGAAGGTGAAACCCCGCTGCACGAAGCCGCAGACGAAGGTCATGTGGATGTGCTTCGGCTGCTCATCGAACAGGGGGCCAACGTCAACGCAAAGGACTATGAAGGCGAAACGCCGCTGCACGAAGCTGCAGACGAAGGCCATGCGGATGTGCTTCGGCTGCTCATCGAGCAGGGGGCGGACGTGATGGCACAAGACAACAAGGGTGAAATGCCGCAGGAGAGAGCGAACAAACGTAGAGCGAAACACGCAAGGCTGCGTGGCAGGGGCAAACCTTGACCTTGGCATCTGTGGACAGCAAAAGAGCAGCTTCACGTCAAGGCGAAGCTGCTCTGCTTTTTCAGGAGGCGGGGAGCTTATTTTTGGAGTACTTCCACCGTGGCCAGAGCTATTTGCAGCTCTTCGTTGGTGGGGATGATCAGCACAGGTACGCTGCTGTCCGGTGTGGAAATGGTGCGAGCGCCAGGCTTGCGTGTGCCGTTTCCCTTGGCGTCAAGCTTGATGCCCAAATTTTCAAGCCCAGCGCAGACGCGGGCACGAACCAGGGCGTCATTTTCGCCAATGCCAGCGGTAAAGACCATGGCATCCACCTTGCCGTCCAGGAGGAAGTAGTAGGCACCCAGGGTCTTCTTGATGCTGCGCACAAGCATGGCGCAGGCCAGTTGGGCGCGCTCGTTGCCCTTTTCTTCCTGGGCATGAACGTCGCGCATGTCGGTAAAGCCGCACAGACCCAGCAGGCCGGATTGCTTATTCATGAGCGTGTCTGCCTGGGCCGGACTCAAGCCCTTCTTTTCCATGACAAAGGGCACGATGGCCGGGTCAATGCTGCCGCAGCGTGTGCCCATGATCAGGCCCTCCAGGGGGGTGAGTCCCATGCTGGTGTCAAAGCACTTGCCGTCGCGCACGCAGCTCATGGAAGAGCCATTGCCCAAATGCATGGTGATGGAACGCAGTTCCTTGAGGGGTTTACCCAGATATTCGGCTGTCTTGTGGGCGATGTACTTGTGTGAGGTGCCGTGGAAGCCGTAACGGCGGATGTGCAGTTCCTCGTAATATTCGTAGGGCAGGCCATACATGAAGGCTTCCCTGGGCATGCCCATGCCGAATTCCGTATCAAAGACAGCCACGTTGGGCACACCAGGGAAGAGCTTTTCCGCAACGTTGATGCCCATGAGATTGGCAGGGTTATGCAGGGGGCCGAGGACGGCGCACTCATCGATGATCTTCTTGACGCGCTCGTCAACGAGGACAGGATCGGTCACGGATTCGCCGCCGTGCAGGACGCGGTGGCCGATGCCATAGATTTCGCTCTTGTCCTTGATAACGCCCTTGTCCTTGTCTGTGAGCAGGCTGATGACCAGTTCCATGGCCTGGACATGGGTGGGAAATTCCGCTTCGCGGACGATTTTTTCTTCCTTATCCGTGTCTGGGGCGATCTTGTGCGTGAGGCAGCCTACGCCGCCCTGGCCGATGCGTTCGGCAAGGCCAGAGCAGAGAACCTTGTGACCGTCCATTTCCAGGAGCTGATATTTGCAGGACGAAGACCCTGCATTGATGACCAGTATTTTCATCAAAGATTCCTTTCTGGTTTGCACCCCCTGTGGGGGGAGAATGCGCTTTGGGAGGCGAAGCCGAGTTGTCCAGGTGCCGCGCGAGGTTGTGGCTCGCGCGGCATCCTGAGGAATTAGGCCGATTTTTCGGCTGCGGCCTGCACGGCCGTAATGGCTACGGTGTTCACGATGTCGGGCACGGTGCAGCCGCGCGACAAGTCATTGACGGGCTTGTTCAGACCCTGGAGAACCGGGCCGATGGCCACGGCGCCAGCGGCACGCTGCACGGCTTTGTAGGTATTGTTGCCGGTGTTCAGATCCGGGAAGATAAAGACCGTGGCCTTGCCGGCGACCTTGCTGTTGGGCATCTTGGTCTTGGCCACGCTGGGGTCGATGGCCGCGTCGTACTGCAGGGGTCCTTCCAGGGCCAGATCCGGCGCCATTTCTTTGGCGATTTTTGTGGCTTCAATGACCACATCCACGTCAGCGCCCTTGCCGGAGCCGCCGGTGGAATAGGAGAGCATGGCCACACGCGGTTCAATGCCGAACACTTCAGCCGTCTTGGCCGAGGCCACGGCGATTTCCGCCAGCTGTTGGGCCGTGGGATTGGGGTTCACGGCGCAGTCGCCAAAGGCCAGGACGCGATCCTTGAGGCACATGAGAAAGACCGAAGAGACCACCGAGAAGCCGGGCTTGGTCTTGATGAATTCGAAGGCCGGACGGATGGTGTGCGCTGTGGTGTTCACCGCGCCAGAGACCATGCCGTCGGCATCGTCCTTCTTGACCATCATGGTGGCATAGTACGTGGCGTCGCTCATGACGTCGCGGGCCTGCTCAATGGTCACGCCCTTCTTCTTGCGGTATTCGGCGTAGGCTGCGGCGTATTCTTCAAATTTTTCGGATTTGACCGGATCAATGACCGTGGCACCAGAGATGTCCAGACCCAAATTGTGCGCCTTGCTGTTGATTTCGTCCACATTGCCCAGGAGGATGATGTCAACCACTTCACGGCGCAGTAAGATGTCCGAAGCGCGCAGGATGCGCTCTTCCGTGCCTTCGGCCAGGACAATGCGCATCTTCTTGCTCTTGGCGCGCTCAATGAGTTCGAACTCGAACATCATGGGCGTAACGCGCTGGCTGCGTTTGCTGTCGATGCGATTGGTGATTTCCTTGCCGTTGATGTGCTTTTCAAACAAACCCAGGGCGCTGTTGATCTTGGCCGGATTGCCAGGCTCGATGGGGGCGGCCATGGCCTGCAGGGCCATAAGGGCCTTGTAGGTGTGGTGCTTGGTCATGAGGATGGGCAGGGGCGATCCCGTCCAGCCTTCAATGAACTTGCAGACCTGTTCCGAAGGCCGCAGACCGCCGGTGAGCAGCACGCCGGCGATGTCCGGCATGGACGAAGAGAGGCGCGATCCAATGGCCGTGAGCAGGACGTCGGCGCGGTCGCCTGGCGTGATGAGCAGCTGATCCTTGGCAATGTAGTCCAGGACATTGTCCACGTGCATGGCCGCGATAAGGTAGTCGCCCACAAGGGCGTCCATGCGGTTGGCGCCATAGAGGATTTCCGCATTGAGTCCCTTTTTGACGTCAGCCATAGTGGGCTGGCCGATGGTGGGTTCGTTGGGAATGGCGTAGATCAGCGGCGCGTGTTCGCCCACGCTGAACTGGGCGCGCAGGTCGTCCAGCTCAGTCTGCGTGAGGTCAGCGCGGTTGAGAATGCAGGAGATGACGTCCAGGCCATAGGGCTGGAGGCTGTTCATGGTGCTGTGCAAAAGTTCGCGCAGGTCGTCGGCGCTAGACTGGTAGCCGCTGGTGACGAGGATGACCGGGCAGCCCAGATTGGAGGCGATTTCGGCGTTGAGTTCAAATTCAAACACGGAATCCTGGCCCATGAAGTCCGTGCCCATGCAGAGGACGAAGTCAAAGGACTCCAGGAGTTTTTTGTATTTCTGGATGATGTGTTCAATGAGGACGTTGCGTGCGCCCTGATTGATCATCTGCCGCGCTTCGCGCTGCGTGTAGGCGAAGGTGTCGGCATAGTCCATGTTGATCTGGAAATGCTCCAGCATGAGGTTGATGCCGGGGTCGCGGTCGTCCCAGACCGGCTCGTTGATGATGGGACGGAAAAAAGCCACCTTGCGGGTGCGGCGGCTGAGCAGCTGCATGGTGCCCAGGGCAATGGCGCTTTTACCCGTCATGGGACCGGCGGCGGTGATGTAAAGGCCGTGATGCATGTGACCTCCCCTGCCTTACGGCAGGCTGTGGCAAAATAGTGATAATGCGCAGTCATCCGCGTGGATATCCGCGCCCGGACTGCCAAACAAAAAACCATCCGCGCCGGCCCCCGGGCCGTGCGCATGTCAGCGGGCAAGTCGCCTTGCCCGCCTTGAAACCTGAACGCTTCCGCGCAGCGGGAAAAAAGTGCGCGGAAGCGGATTATGGTTGTGAGCGAAACCGCTCTTATTCCTTCACGGCCTCGGGGTCGGGATAGGGCAGATCCGCCAACTGCTTGAGCATGGCATAGCGCTCCGCATAGGAAGCTGCCAACTCTTCGCGCAGCTGCTTGGACAGTTCCGGTGCCTTCTTGGCCAGGGACGCATAGCGGGTTTCACCCGACAGGAACTCGTGGATGTCGCCGCTAGGAGCCTTGCTGTCCAACTGGAAGGGATTCTTCTTCTCCTTGGCCAGTTCGGGATTGAAGCGGTACAGTGGCCAGTAACCGCACTGCACGGCCAGCTTGGCCTCTTCCATGCTCTTGCCCATGCCCTTGCGCAGGCCCTGGTTGATGCAGGGGGCGTAGGCCATGATCAGCGAGGGACCCTTGTAGGCTTCGGCTTCGCGGAAGGCTTTGAGTACCTGCTGCTTGTCCGCGCCCATGGCAATGGAGGCCACATACACATAGCCATAGGTCATGGCCATGCGGCCCAGATCCTTCTTGCCCGTGCGCTTGCCGGCTGCGGCAAACTGCGCCACGGCGCCCAGAGGTGTTGCCTTGGAGGACTGGCCACCGGTGTTGGAGTACACTTCGGTGTCCAGCAGAAGGACGTTGATGTCGTCGCCGCTGGCCAGGACATGATCCAGACCGCCGTAGCCGATGTCATAGCCCCAACCGTCGCCGCCGAAGATCCAGACGCTCTTCTTGGTGAAGAGGTCGTCCATATCGAAGAGCTCTTGGGCCAAGGGGCTGTCATAGCCGTCCAGGTTGGCCAGCACGGCCTCGCCGCACTTGCGCGAACCTTCGGCGTCGTTCATGTTGTCAAGCCAGCCCTGCAGGGCTTCCTTGAGAGCAGCCGGAGCCTTGTCGTCAGCCAGGGCTTCGCGCACCTTCAGCTCCAGGCCCTCGCGGCGCTGCTTGTAGGCCAGTCCCAGGCCGCAGCCGTATTCTGCGGCGTCTTCAAAGAGGGAGTTGCCCCAGGCCGGGCCGTGGCCGTCCTTGTTGGTGCAGTACGGCGTGGTGGGCGAAGAGGCACCCCAGATGGAGGAGCAGCCCGTGGCATTGGCAATGATCATGCGTTCGCCAAAGAGCTGGGTGAGAACCTTGACATACGGCGTTTCGCCGCAACCGGCGCAGGCACCCGAGAACTCGTGCAGAGGCTGCTGCAGCTGGGAACCCTTGACCGTGTCGCGGGCCAGCAGGTTGTCCTTGATCTCCACATGCTCTTCGGCAAAGGCCAGGTTGGCCTTCTGGTCGTCCATCTGCGTTTCCAGAGGCTTCATGACCAGGGCCTTGTTCTTGGCCGGGCAGACTTCGGCACAGGAGCCGCAGCCCAGGCAGTCTTCGGGATAGACCTGGATGCGGAATTTCATGCCCTTGAGTTCCTTGCCCAGGGCGTCCTTGGTGGCAAAGGTCGCAGGCGCGCCCTCCAGCTCTTCGGGATTGGCCACCACAGGACGGATGGCGGCATGCGGGCAGACAAAGGAACACTGGCAGCACTGGATGCAGTTTTCCACCTGCCATTCGGGAATGTTGATGGCTACGCCGCGTTTCTCGCAGGCAGCCGTGCCCAGAGGCATGAAGCCGGCAGCGTCCATGGCCGAGACAGGCAGCTTGTCGCCCTGCTGGGCCAGGATGGGACGCACAACGCCCGCAATGTATTCGTCGTCGTCGCAGTGGCAGACAACAGCGCCTTCGGTGGCATCAGCCCAGGAAGCCGGGTACTTCACTTCTTCCAGGGCGTCGGAACCCTTGTCCACGGCGGCGATGTTCATATTGACGATCTTGTCGCCCTTGGCACCGTAGGTCTTCTTGATGGATTCCTTGAGCAGGGCCACGGCCTTGTCGAAGTCCAGCACATTGGCCAGCTTGAAGAAGGCGGTCTGCATGATCATGTTGATGCGTCCGCCAAGGCCCACTTCCTGGGCAACCTTCACGGCGTCAATGTTGTAGAACTTCAGCTTCTTGCGGGCGATGGTGCGCTTCATCTCGGCGGGCAGGTG
>JAFTCE010000155.1 GCA_017454855.1 Desulfovibrio sp. | reverse complement strand
TGAATACGGCCCAGCTCCAAACGTCGGCCCAAGAGTGCCTGGGTTCCGCCATACATGCGATCGCCGTACTGTTCGCGAATGCCTGCGCTGATTTGCTGCCACTGCTGTTCGTAGGCCGCCTGCGCGTCCAAGGCATTGCCGCCTTGATGGCCGCGCTGATAGTCCGCTGTCCAACGGGCCATCTGTTCGCGCGCGCTGTTGTAGGCTTCTTCCACCAGTCCGGCTTGCCGCTGATTGTCACGGGCAATGACCACACGTGCCGCAGCTTCGCCCAAACCGGCCAGGCCGTGGAGCAGTTCCACGCTTTGCTTGCGCGTCTGCGGAACATGGGCCACGTGGGGCATGGCCGGAAGATTGACGCCTGCCAGGCCTACCTGGGATCGGAAGTAGAGTTGTCGGGGCATGGCTTTTCAGTCTCCACTATCCTCACGCGTGGCGCTGCGCCGGACTCGCCAGTAATGCAAATCCATCAATTCAGCACTATAGCGTCGTTTCGCATCTTTGCCTTCCACGACGATGGGGGCGCCTTCGTCCGCCCATCTTTTGACCGTGCGGTCGCTGACTTCAAATGTCTTGCAGATTTCGGTGAGGCTGTTGAGCAAATGCGGCTCGAAGACCAGCGGCCAGCGAACGGCATGCCTTTGGCTGACTCTCGGGAATACCATCTGGCTCCCATTTAATTTTCACATTCAGACGCAACCAGGGCAAAAGTCGCAGGCATCGGGGGCACCGCACCTGCCTTCCAGACCCACAATTCGGCGTCCGCATACCGGCCCCAGGCCGCCAGTGGCGCGCCGCCGGGCAACACTCCGGCACGCTCAAACCCAATATCCGCCACATAGCGCCGTATGTGCCGGAAGGGCACGGGCAGCACAGCCAGCAGGCTTGAGTAGCCGAGCTTCGCTAGCTTGCGCAAAAACATCTTGCCTATGATCCGCGCCGTCGCACCGTCGCACCACGCTGTCATATGGATACTGCCACTGTTTCCTTGCCGTATCACCCATGCTAGCCCTACAGTTTGACCCGCCGACATTCCCAGCCCTGCCACGTCGGCTTGGGACAGGCAACGCGCAAACAAGTCTTCCTTGTTGGACACCGCGATGTCCCAGAAAAGCATGCGCCGCCGTCTGGCGTTTACGTGCCGCCAGATGTTCCGCACCAAGTGCCCGGCTTCCATGCCGGAAATGATATGGCAGTACCTCATGGCAGCATCGCCGCTGGGTCGGCTTTTAGATACGACATATCAGGTTCGTGAATGCCGTCGGCAATCACCCAGTGAATGCCAGACTTCAACGCCGCCTCGAACTCTTCAAGCGCCCTGTTTCGGAAGTCTGCATCTTCCTCCCCCTCCTGTCTGTGAACCGTCACGCCCTGGCAGGTCATGGCCGTCACTTCGCCAAGGCACTGCCAGAGAATGAACGTATGCCCTTGCTTGATGTTTGTCGCAGCTTCCAGCTTTTCAATGCGTCTCTCGATAATGTTCATTCCGTTTCTCCAAAGCTGTTACACGTTCTTCCAGTTCTGAAAGCATCAGCGCCTTTACATGCGCCGTCAGCAGGCTTGATAGCTTGGTCACGTCATCCGGGGGGAGGCTGCCGACTGCTACGGCCTTCAGAATTGCCGCCGTTATCAAGGGGCTGTCTTTTGCCCTGGTTATTTCCGGAAAGGGAAAGGCCACGGCAGACTGTCCAGCCAGCTTCAGGACAAGCTCCACGGCTCGCGGATCGCCTTGCAAGGCCCGTTCGAACAACGCCGCCGCCATTGCCTCGACGCCGGTTTTGTCGTTGTGCTTGCCGTCCAGAATTGCCCGTATGGCGGTTCGCATATCCCGCTTGCGCCGCCGCGCAACGCCGGACGCCTTGCCGCCATTTTTGGCTATTTCCCGTTGTTCTTCCGTTGTTCTGTCCCCAAGAGAAACCAAATTCTCGTTGCTCATGGCCGCATCCCGTACACTTATTGCATAGTTTTTGTTGCACAGGGCATATTGCGCAGACGCGTAATTTCTGCTCTTGCCTGATCAGCGGTGATTGCCTTAAGGAACAGCCTGTAGTAGACATGCCCTATGCCTGGGGTTTGTCGCCCTGCCCTGGGCTCTGGCAAGGCTCTATGCGTCCGTCCGCCGTCGTCCAGTATGCCCACAATGTCCGCAGGCGTCGGGTAAAACCGCGATTGCAGCCGATGCCGTTGCATGGCCCGATCCACGTCTTCTGGGTTTTCGTCGGCCAAATCTTCTGCCCAGATGTCCGCCAGCACGGCGATTTCTTCCGGTGTGCGGCCTGTGCGGTAGACGATTTCCATTTCAGCCAGGCGTCTGGCCAGGCGTTGCCTGTCAAGCATGTGCTGCTCCCTGCTCTGTGTTGCGATCTATGCTGGCTTCAAGCGCCGGGGATAGACTGCGTTCTTTCTCCCTGGCCTCCAACAGTGATGCGGCCATAGCGCGTTGCTGCTGCTTTTGGTACTGCCACTCGGTGGCGGCGGTGGGCAGGCCGCTTTGGCTGATTACGGGCGAAGCCCGGATTGCGGCGGGGGTTCTGTCCTGCTCACGCCGCAGCCAGCCTTGAATAAAACGCAGGATGCCGGCCTGGGTTTTTCGGTTTCTGGGATTGCCCAGCAGCCAGCCGCGCATTTCCCGCAGCTCCTGCATGACATCCACGGCGGGATAGAGGTCTTGCCACTGTTCGACCTCTCCACAGGTCACGGGATGTTCACCCCCAGTGACAAGCGGGAGATTGATCACAGTGTCGGGCACCGTGCCGGATGCCGGCGTGGAGGAAACGCGTAAAGCGTTTCGCTCCGCGCACTCTTCTGTCTTTATGTCTTCTCTTCTCTTCTTATCTACTCTTATCTTATATGGCGTTTCATGCGTTTCATGTAACGTTTCATCCGTTTCATGCGTTTCATGTAACGTTTCATGCGTTTCATGTAACGTTTCATGCGTTTCATGTAACGTTTCATGCGTTTCATGCGTTTCATGTAACGTTTCATCCGTTTCATGCGCCGCATGCCTGATTTTGGCCCTGTGCTTCTGCACTCGCGAAGTGCTGGTTGCCGCCGCCCCACGGTCGCCGCCATACGCCTTGCCATGCCTGGCAGTCTGCCGCTTCTCCCATTTGGCAACGCGCTTGTCCTCGGTCAGCAGGCCAATGACCCGCATGGCCTCCAGAATGGCGCAGGCTGCGCCGTCCGCCAGGCCCAGAACCACGTCCCAGGCTTCACAGGGAGCGCCGTCCACCGACCCCCGAGGGTCAGCCTCGCTGGCGCGCTCCAGCAAGAGCGCCCAGACGGCAATCACGCTGGCCAGGGGCACCCCGGCCTGCCGTGCGCACCAGGCAAACTTGGGATCGGTTGCCGTGCCTTCAAACCATTTAAACCAGGCCATAGGTACTCCTAGGTACTCCGTTGTTTTTCTCTACCGGTTGGGGGCATGACGGATTTCGCGATAAAAGCGCCGCAATCGCTGTCGTTTTTCCTTGGCTCGCCGTTTGGGATCATGGCGAAACACTGTGACCACATGGAGCGCCTCGCCTGCCGTAACAACGACAAGCCGCCTGAGCTTGTAGAGCCTGTTGCCATATGGCAGAAGTTCCATGGTGCCGAAGTCCAGGCATTCCAGCACCTGCTCCAGCGTGAAGCCGCGATCCTGGCAGCGGCGGCAGGCGTGAGCAGAAATGTGTACTCTCATGGGGAAATCCTCGAGGACGTGTTGACGTTATATACTCTCAGCGTTAAATATGGTCAAGGTCGATAACGCTAATCATTAATACATAAACATGATAGTATAGCTCCAAACTTTACGGGAGGGGCTATGCCAGAGGACTTACGAAGTATGATAGAGCAGGAAGCGATGCACATCATCGACGAGCGTAGGAAAGCCCAAAAAATGACCATCGACGACCTAGCAGCAAGACTATATCCTGATAAGACCATCCCCGCTGCACGCATGATGATCCAGCGTTTGCGCACACCACAGGGCAGTAAACCCCCTCGGAAGATGGATCTGGGGGAATATGTGGAGCTTACGAGGGCTGTTGGTCTTGATCCAAGTTCCACGCTGACGGTTATCATGCAAAAATTCGAGGAAACGCGCCTGCATCCTGCCAAAAAAAATTAACTTCAAGCGTTATTTTGTGTTGCTATTTTTAACGTCTAGCGTTAATCTCGCTTCACCGACACGGGGAAGGCCGCCGAGGGCCACGGGTGAAGAGAGACGACATGCGGAATGCCGGACTGGAGCCTTGAACTTTAACGCC
>JAFTCE010000154.1 GCA_017454855.1 Desulfovibrio sp. | reverse complement strand
GTCTTGTTGCCGCTCAGCGCGGCCAACGCGACCTTGGCCTTGAAGGCCGGTGCATGAGTTCTACGCTTCTGCATTTTACGCTCCTCCTTGCGACATGTCCAAGCTATCATACATGTCCAACTTTTGGGGAGTACCTCAGTGTAACCGTGTGCAAGGCTATCTGCACACATTTTTGCACACATCAAAGGCGGGTTTTAGGCTACTTTTGCACACATTAGGGACGCATTGCGCGCGAAAAGTTGAATAATTTTAAATAGTTAAATGTTTACCTAGTGCCAGAAGCAGGCGTTTGGCGCAGTATCTGGTAGAAAGATTGCCCCAGGAAGGCCAGCATGGGCTTGTAGCGGAGTGCGTCCTGTTTGAGGATATCCTCAACATCCCAAAGCATCCAGACCAAAAAGCCGCGATACCAAATCTGCTGCAAGGGCTGAAATTTGACGGGCAATTGCGCGGCGTTGGCCGCCGCCGCACCCATGACGACAATGCCTCTGACCTTGAGATTGTGCAGGCCAGACCAGAAAAATGGGGCAGAGGACTGCTGCTCGTCGTGACTGTCGGCCATGATGTCTGGGGGGAGGCAGACGGGCCAGAATGTATGCGTACCGACCTCGTGGCCGAGGTCGCGCAGCAGGCGGCGCAAAAACGCGGATCGTTCTTGTTTCCCCTGGCTTTGTTCGCCGCAGAGATCCGCGCCGAGCCGAGCGTACGTCCAGGCAATGATGCCGGGTCGGCTCCGCTTCAGAAGTTGCTGCCACGGTAAGGGCCATGTCTGTGCTGGCAGTGGCTGGAAAGGTTGCGTGGTAATGCCGGGTTTGGGCTTGGCCGGTGGAGCGGGAGCGACCGGGGCAGCCCTGGATATACCCTTTGCCTGTGCTGCCCGTTCGGCAAACGTATGGCTGGCCTGCAAACCTTGGGCGGCAGGCATCCGAGCGGAGGGAGAGGCGCTGCGCAGGGGACTTTTTGTCTTAGCGTGTGCAAACGTCCTGGCCGAGGCAGGCGGCTTGTTGCGAGGTTCTTCGCTCTGCGTCGAGCAGTCCGTCCACATGGAGAGGGTGTTGCAGCCTTGAGGCTGGAGCAGGCAGGTGATGCCGAGCCTTTCCCAGCGTGCGGCAAGTGGATTTACGATTGCAAAAGCCATGTACACAAATCCCAGGCCATGTCAGCCTTGCTTGCCGTGGACCACAGTTCACTGCGTCCCCTGGCATCCACGACGGCCAGGGCGTTGGTTTCCGTGCCAAAACCGCTTCCGGGCATATTGATGGCATTGGCGGCCAATATGTCGGCGTGCTTGGCCTCCAACTTGGCGCGGGCCAGATGGAGCAGGTCTTCTGGTGTATCGACGCTCTCAGCGGCAAAACCCAGCACTTTTTGTGCGCTTGTGCGTTCTCTGGCCAAGGTTTGGAGGATGTCCGGATTGGGCAGAAAATCAATGCTGAAGCCCTGTGGGGCGCTGGACTTCTTGAATTTTTTTTCTCCGAAGGGCTTGGGTGAAAAATCCGCCACTGCGGCGACAAATATGCCCAGATCCATCTCTGGCCAGAGGTCGCGTGCCACGGCAAACATTTCCTTGGCGCAACACACGGGGCGCAGGTCAAGATCACCAGGCAGGGACAGGGCAAGCCCGGGGCCTGTTATTGCCGTCACCCGAGCCCCGCGCAGCCATGCGCACACGGCCAGGGCAGCGCCCATGCGTCCGCTGGATGGGTTTGACCAGTAACGGACGCCATCCCACTGTTCCCGGGTAGGCCCAAGGGTCACAAGCACGCGCTTGCCGACCATGTCCTGCGGGCAAAGGGCGTGTAATGCCGCGAGAAAGATTTGGTGCAAGGGAGCCAGACGTCCTTGTCCCGTATCGCCGCATGCCGTGCCGCCGCTGTCCGGCTGCACGATGCTGGCCCCGCGGCTGGCCAGGATGCGCACGTTGGCCTGCGTGGCAGCATGCGCCCACATGCGCGGATTCATAGCCGGCGCAATCACGAGTGGGCCGTCAAAGGCCAGAGCCTGTGCGGCCAGCATATCGTCCGCCGCGCCTTGGGCCAGGCGGCGCAGGGTGTCTGCCGTGGCGGGAGCCACAATCATGGCCTGGGCGTGTTGCCCTGGTTCCAGGTGCGCGAAAACATCTTGATCGGGCGTGAACATGTCTGTATAGACCGGGCTTGCGCCCAAGGAGGCAAAGAGCAGGGGAGAGACAAATTGTCGTGCCCCCCTGGTCAAGGTGGCGGACACATGTATGTTCATGCGCCGCCAAGCGCGCAAAAGGTCTGCTGCCCTGTATGCGGCCACGGAACCGCAAATGCCGAGGTGCAGCCGTGCGTTGGCAAAACGCGTACACAAATCCACCGGGGTATTGAGACCGCTCACAGGTTATGCTCCTGCAGGTCGCTGCCGCCCCCCCAGGACTCGGTGGATTGCGGCTGCGGCGCAGTGAAATCCTGATATGTTTCGCTGCCGACGCTGCCCGTCTGTGCAGTCCAGACATTCTGCGGCAGGCCAGCGCCATCTGGCATGCGTTCTCCAGTCCAGATGCAGAGCAACGTGCCCAGGGTCGTGCGCTCCAGCGTGAGTACGACCACAGAATTTGCCCGTTCGTACACGGAGACGGCGCGGCTGCCCTGGCGTCGTGTCAGACGCAGGTTCCAGCCCTGACCAGCCAAGCCAGAGTGCATGTAGAGCGCGACGGAAGTCATTTCCACTCGACCGCGATAGACTTCCATGCCTCCGTCGGTTGTGCTGCTTCCGTGCGTGGGGTAGAGCTGCATGCCAGCGGGGATGGTCAGGGAAAGCAAACGGCTCGTGCCCACATTCTGGCCCCCGGTCAGCGGATCGCTGGTAAAGGGATTGCGCAGGTTGACATCCGCGCAGCCCGCAAGCACTGCGGCAACCAGACAGGACGCGAGGATGACAAGTGGGCGGCTCATGGCTATACTCTCCTTCTTCCGGCAAGCGCCGGAGCATGACATGCCCAACAATAATACCCCCTCCGGTCGACGCTGACAAGTGCGGCCAGGGTAGAGCGCGAGGATCGGAAATGTTTTCACCCCACAGATCTGCGTCGCCTGTGCTTGCGCAGGAGGCGGATTTTCTCTTGCAAGGCTATGACTATGCCCTGCCAGGCGCGCAGATTGCGCAGTACCCAGCGGAAGAAAGGGGCGCTTCTCGTCTGCTCGTCATGCCGCGTACAGGCGCGCTTGCCCTGGAACACAGAACCTTTGCGGAGTTGCCCTCATGCCTGCCCCCTGGGGCATTGCTGGTGGCAAACAATGCCCGCGTTCTGGAGGCCCGCCTGCTGGGCCGTCGTGCCAGCGGCGGCAAGGTGGAATTCCTTTTGTTGACGCCGCTGCCCTTGCTGCTCGCCCATGCGCAATCCGGAAAACAGGAGGAGTTCAGTGCCGAGGCCGAGGGCTTAGTGCGCTGCGGAGGCAGCATACGCGATGGCGAATGCCTGCACTTCGGTGCGGGCATTGACGTAACAGTGCTGGAAACAGGGCAGTTTGGCTGCCGTCGCGTCCGCCTGTCCTGGAAGGGTGATCTTGCACAAGCTTTTGCCGCCACGGGCCATATCCCCTTGCCGCCCTATATCAAGCGCAGTGACGTGAAGGAAGATGGCAGCCGCTATCAGACCGTGTACGCCCGCCAAGACAAGACCGGAGCAGTGGCCGCGCCTACGGCTGGGCTGCATTTTACGCAAGAAATGCGCGCTGCCCTTGCAGCGGCAGACTTTGGCTGGGCGGAAGTAACGCTCTATGTGGGCTATGGCACCTTTAGTCCTGTGCGCAGTCAGGACATTCGCCACCATCGTATGCACCGCGAGTATGTGGAAATTCCCGAAGCCACGGCTCGGGCTGTGGCTTCGGCCCGTCGTCAAGGCCGTCCCGTGCTGGCCGTGGGCACTACCAGTTTGCGCGCCTTGGAAGGCGCGGCCCAACAGTGCGGCAGCGTTCAGGCTTTTAAAGGCTGGACGGATATCTTTCTCTACCCGGGTGCGCACTTTCGCGTTGTAGACGGACTGTTGACCAATTTCCATCTACCCCAGTCAACATTGCTCATGCTGGTTGCGGCCTTTGCCGGGCGAGAACGCGTACTGGCCGCCTATGCCGAGGCCGTGCGCCTGGGCTATCGTTTCTTTTCTTACGGGGACGCCATGTTGATCCGCTAAGAGCGCAACATGTGCAAACCCAGTCCTACTGCGGCCAAGCTTCGCGCAAAAGTGCAGCTATTCCCGTAGCCAAGGCAGTTCTTTCCCAGAGCGCCGTTTTGGGCGCAAGCCGTTCGGCATGCCTGACGCCCTTTCGCGTCTTGGCTGCATCGTCTCTCCTCTTGTTCGATTTTTTCCCGCATTTCCGTATGGGGATTTTGCCCGCTGAATGAAGCCAGGTAGCGCAATGCCCGTATATCGGCTCAACGAGCTGCTGCAACCGGCGGCTGGTGTCGACATGGAGCATCTCTAGGGAAGTTCTTCTTTTTTATTTGATAAAGTACATACAATATGTAGAGTATAAAAATATGCAAAACATCTTGCCTGGGATGATAAAATACTTTATCCCTATTTGCAAAAATATGTTGTTCATGTATATCAGTAATAACTGCATTACATGACGTTATGGATACTAATAAATGAATTTTAGAGAAAATTATGACATATGGAGATGGTTTGACAAAGGTGAGCTGATGTGCTGCAATAGGAATTACAGTTGTTGAATAAAAGTTATGTGTATTTATAAACAAATTTTAGAATAAATTTACAATAGCAAACAGCGAGATACATCAGGCGTATATCGGTAGGATGCGTGAAATTTCCCCTGGGATACGTTTAGAGAAAGCCCAGTGCAGGAACAACAAAGGGGCGGTTTGCCAGAGTGCCCGCAACACTGGCAGCGGCATGGGAACTAGAGCAGGCAAGCAGGACAGGACAGCCCAGCCACAGGTAAGGTTTTTTAGCTTTTGTGTCCGTGGGTTGCAGAAAATTGTCTCGCCAGTGTTAGGCCCAGAAGAATGGCGCCGGCCTGGGCCACATTGAGCGAGTCGAAGTCTCGGGCCAGGGGGATATGCAGCATATGGGGGCAACGTTTGGCGACACCAGGGCGCAGGCCTTTGTTTTCGTTGCCCAGAACCAGAATGGCCGGCAGGCGCATGGGCTGGACAAGGGCATTTTGGCTGTTGGCTTCAGCGCCACTGCCGTAGATGGCAAAGCCAGCATCTGCGGCATCTTCCAGGGCATGGGCAAGATTGGTGACACGTGCAATGGGCAAATGTTCCAGCGCGCCAGCCGAAGCTCTGTGTGCTGCCGGTCCGAGGTAGGCGCTGTTGTGCAGAGGTAGCAGCAGGCCCGCTCCGCCAAGGGCGTAGAGTGTGCGGCAGAGAGTGCCTACATTGCCGGGATCCTGCACCTGATCCAGGGCAAGGATCACGGGCAAGGGAGCTTGGGGGGCAGAGGCCAGGAGATGGGCAAGACTGTGGAATTCCAGGGCCGTCAGGCGCGCTACAACGCCCTGATGGCTGACGGTTCTGGCACCATGTCGGCGATCCTGGCTGTGGCAAAGACGGTCGAGGGCCTCCTGTGCCACCAGGCTGTAATGGATGCTCTGCTGACGGCAGAGCGCTTGGATTTGCAACATCTCCGGGCTGCGCAGACCTTTTTTGCAGAAAACGCCGTCCACGCGATGGGGAGCGTTGGCGAGCAGTTCTAGCACGGGTTTCAGGCCGGGGAGTATGGTCGCTTCTTGGGAGGCAAGGGGTGGCATGTCTGGCTCCGCTGGGGTTGTGGCTGCTGTGGGGACAGCGGTGCAGCTTTGAAAGAAGGCGTGGCCGCAGGTGCTGACGTGCAATACATAGGCATCTTTGCACGTCAAGGCAAGCAGGAAGGAAGGGGAATGTGCTATGATCACGGCAGGAAGAAACAACGTGGCAGTGAGTATAGGCTGCCTGATGTTGGCAATGGGCTGTTTTTTTCTCCTGGGCGGCTGTGCGGTGCAGCAGGCAGTGGAAAATTCTTCTCCAGCATTTGTGGCCCCGCAAGGAAGTTCAAAGACATTGAGCAGCCAAGAATTGGCTGGCTTGTATTCCACGGGACAAATAGACCGCGACGTACCCCGTGAGGCCATGGAAGATGTCAAACAACAGTATACCTATTTCCTGCGCCAAGGGCGGGGAAGCATGAAGGTTTTTTCCAAACGCGCCGAACGTTATTTGAAATACTCGCGTAGGGTATTCCGCGAGCGCGGTATGCCCGAGGAACTGGCTTACCTGGCCATTGTGGAAAGCGGTTACCGCGCAGACGCCAAGTCGCCGGCAGGAGCGGCGGGCGCATGGCAATTCATGCCCTTCACAGGGGAAAAATTCGCTCTGAGTCAGGACTGGTGGACCGATGAGCGGCTTGATCCCTATGAGGCCACCGAAGCCGCGGCCAGTTATCTGCAAAAACTCTATGCGACGTTCGAAGACTGGCCCACGGCCATTGCCGCCTACAATGCCGGAGAGGGCAAGATGGGGCGGGCCATGCAGGGCACGGGTTCAAGGAATTTTTACGAAACCAAGGCACGCAACAATATGCTGGATGAAAAGGCCCGATTGCGGGAGGAAACCAAGCAATATGTGCCGCGTTTTCTGGCTGTTTCCAAGATCATGCGCAACCTTCCGCAACTGGGTTTTGAAGCCATCAGGCCCGACGAGGCGCAGGGCGTGGTGCGCCTCAACGCCAAGCCGGGAACGGATTTACAGGGCCTGGCTCACGCTTGCCGCATGGACTGGGCGCATTTCAACAACCTGAACAAGCACCACAAAAGGCTCATAACCCATACGAATCGCCAGACCTATGTCTATGTGCCTGCGGGCCGTGACCGCGAAGCGAGGGAATTTCTGGCTTCCCCTGACAGCACGCTTTTTGCCCACTGGGGTCCATGCACTATTGGTTCCAGTGCGGAATCCTGGGACAAGATAAGTCGGCGATGCCATGTACCCGTGGCGCAACTGCAGGCCCTCAATCCACAAGTTGACCGACTGCATGCCGGAGATGTCCTCCTCTTGCCTGGCATAGCTAATGTGGCGGGCAGTGTCCCGGGTATCCAAGCGCAGCACCTTGTGGGACAGGGAGGGGGCCGCAGCCAGACCGTAGCGCACGCAGGTGTGAGGAGAGTCACGCATACCGTGCAGGTCAAAGAAACATTAATGAGCATTTCCCGCCGTTATCATGTCAGCTTGAGCGAATTGCAGCGGGAGAACGGCATACACGACCCCAATGTCTTGCAGCCAGGCATGACCTTGCGCATACCGGCAGGGGCAAATGCCGTGGCTTCAGGCCGTCCCTCGAATGCAGCGCATCCAGTTGTACACGGAGTGGTTGGGCATGCAGCGCCGTCTCGTGCGGGAAAGCTCGCTGAGAGCAGGCCGAGGCAAATGTATACGGTTCAGGCCCATGACAATCTGTGGCGCATAGCTCGTGCGTACAATGTGAGCGTGGAGGATCTGAAACGCTGGAACGGTGTAGACGAAAATAATTTGCGCGTTGGCACCAGGCTCTTGGTGCAACAATAGCTTTTGATAAGCAGGGCAAAAAAGAAGTTGACAAGAGCGCAGGAATGGTGCATAAGCCCTTTTCGTGCTTGAGGGCAATGCTGGATTTCAGCTTGAGAGAAAAAATTGAAGGTTTGAAAAAAAGCATTGACAAGAGCAGC
>JAFTCE010000153.1 GCA_017454855.1 Desulfovibrio sp. | reverse complement strand
TTGATATGTTAAATTTACCATTGATAATATACTCAGTTTATAGGAAAAAAGAAAATGAATAAAAATAGTGAAAATAGTGTAAATTTTCCAACTTTAGATAAACTTCCACAATCAACACAATCAAAAATTTTAGAAAGTGAAATTGAAAAATTACGTCTTGTTTTTATAGGAAAATTTTTTGGGAGGAATCCACAAATTCACTACGTATCTTATATGCTTTAGATAATTTTAATTATTATTGGTTTTTGTGCATATCATAAAATTGATAATTTATCCGAACTAAAACCTTTATTTGATTATTTATTTCCAACCCTTACACTTCTTGGCGGTTACTTATTTGGGAAAAAACATGATTAGTGATTACTTAATCTTCCTAATATATATCCTAAAATTAAATAATATATCATTTTAAGATATGGCATTGATTCAATAATAGACATATTGTTTTCCTTTATTTGTATGGACGGTATGATATTACAGAATTGCCGCTGTACGACGCCCAGCGGCCAGGCGTTTTCTTGGAGGCTCCATATGACTCATGCGCCGTTCTCTCACTAGCCGGATACACGACAAGCGCAGGTTTCCCATGCTACGCTGCCTTTCACCGGTTCCCCACGGCGTCGGGGGCGGGAATATCTATTATTCAGATATTTCGCGCCAGCCTTTCTTTTGGGCATAGGCATCGAGCTTTACTTGCGCAAGCTCAGAAGTAGTGCATACAGGAAGGGCAGGAGATTTAATCCTGCGTGCGCTTCCTGTTGCGCTGATCCGTGCTACGATGTAGCAGTCACCACCAAGACCAGGGGTAACGCCTACGGTTTCACCTTTCTCGGTGAGGTATTTCTTGTTCATGATTTTTTCTCTACTCTCGTTGAGGTATTTCTTGTTTACGATTATTTCTCTACTTCGCTTCACTTCAACCACGCGCCTATTGCCGACCAGACAATAAGCGCAATGCCAAGCATCGCGCCTTGTCTGATGCGGCGTTGTTCTTGGTCGTCGGTATCAGCGACATAATATGCAAAAGTCACGACAAGAAGCAAAACGCCTAAATAACATGGCAGGATAAAGAGCATCATGGTTTTCTCCTTAACCTCACAGGTTATGGCCATGTTGCGTCACGTTCAGGGAAGAACGTATAGCAATGCTCAAATGCGTGTCTCACAATGCTGCTGTCTTTCAGAGAATAATTGGCAATGGCAAACGTTGTGCGCGGCATTGATTGCGCATTCTGTGCAATCCAGTCTTCAATGCTTTGTTGAACATGGTGCGTGTTCGGCGTGAAAAATCGGAAATGATCACCCCAATCCACGCCGATATAGGCTTTGTGCTTTCTGAAGTATGCACACTGTGGGGCATAAGCGCAGCCAAGGTCTACGACAATCCATGTTTTTGGTATCAGCTTCGCAAGTCGCTTGTAGGTTTCAATGAAACCGACAAAGCTCTTGTCAATGTCGCAGTCTTGCTGATACAAGACACGATGCACCATCACTGATGGAAAATGGCGTAGAAGTTTCAAGAAAATCTCCTTATCAAAAAGGCCAGAGATACTCTCTGGCCTTGCCACGTTCCTTGCCTCGCCTTGCCTTGCCCTGCCAGGCCCAGCCCGGCCTCGCCTAGCCGCGCCTCGCCGCACCTAGCCAAGCCGCGCCCCGCCGCGCCTAGCCATGCCCTGCCGTGCCCCGCCGTGCCCAGCCGTGCCAGGCCGCGTTCCAGGCTGTGCAACAAAAAAGGCCGGATTGCTCCAGCCTATTCTTGGATTGCATTGCATTGCAGCGCAGGCACCGCACCGCAATGCAGAGCGCTGCAGGGCCAGGCATAGCAAAGCAGGGCAAAAGAAACTATGCTGCTTTTTCGATTTCCCATTTCACCACAGAAAACTTCCCAAACGGCCCCTTGCGGTTTGGCCGGAAGTCACCCAAGCCAACCTTGCATCCTGCATCATCCACAATCTGACGCACAAGATCCGGCGCAAACATGCTCTCGTCCACTGCCAGCGTGAACGACAACTGCCATTTATCCAGGCGCGGCCTATGCGCCACGATACGTCCGCCAGTAGCGGGAATGACAACGCTACGGCTGTCCACTTCAAAATCTTTGGTATTCAACGGACAAACAATTTCGGTTACGGCCATGCCTGCGGGAATGAGAGAAGATTTCTTCGTCGTCACCTTAGTTTTCCCTACCTTGTGGAACTTGCCCGCTTCGATGATGCAGGCAAAAATATTCGTGCCAGGGATATACAGATTGCCCTCGTTATCGCTGTAGGTCTTCTTGCTGGCCTGTTCACGCGGCGTTCCCTTGTGACCAATTTGGACAGCGGAACTGCCAGAACTGATTTTGAGTTCATTTTCTTCAGTGAAACGGTTCATCAGAATTGGCGTAACACCTTGAATTGTAACGTTAATGTTGAGCATAAAGACTCCTTGGATTGGATTACATAGCCTTGCCATGCCAAACTACGCACGACATCGCTTCGCCGTGCATCACATCGCAACGGACGGCAGTGCCACACCACACAATGGGTACAAAAATTTGTTAGGGTTTAAACAGTTTTTGAGAAATCTACCTAAAACTCTGCAAATGTACTCTAAATGAGGAAATTTTACAGGTCAGCATGGAAGTATGGCAGTGCCAGCTTGACGTTGCCGGAAACGCTGTTGTAAAAGAAAAACGGCGGTGAGTTCCACCGTGTCAGCCTGTGGAGAGATCGTGAGGCCTGGGGGAATAACGGGTTGGTTCGTAGCCGTAAAATTCCCCACATGGGGGATTTTACGCGAAAACCAAGCTATTCCCTTGGGCAGTCTTGATGAAGCAGGAAGCCAACAACAAAAATGCGTAGATTTGAACATATTTGCGCAGTTTTGCGTAAGATTGGTAGAACGGCATTGCTGCCCTTGTCCTTGCTTCGCCGCGCAGTACACAGCTTTGCCGCGCAGTACACAACAACGCTTTACACCACAGTGCACGACCGCGCTCGTAATATACAAAGTTAATCAACGAATTTGTAAAGAATTGCTCTCAACAAGCCGACATCCATCCAAATTGCCGCCACCCTTGAGATATTCTCCAATTATTTTTTTATCGGCTTCACGTCTGGCCGGAACAATTCGACAATAAAAATCATCGAGCGTTTCTACATTATCCACTTCAACAGACTGGCTTCGTCGGATGGACAATGTATAGATATTGCCTTTTATGCGCTGCAATCCATGCTCTTGCATAATTTGCAGGTATCGACTTTTCAAAAATGCCATCCGACGTTCTGCAATCTTTGCTTTATCTGCAAGCCTCCTACTTTCATCTTTCAAAAACGTGACACGAGCGGTTTCCTCTTTTATGAACGCGGCAAAGCCGTCAACCTTGTTTGCTTCCTGGCTTGCCAGCATATCCAGATATTCATTCATTTCCTTGCGCTGTTCCTCGTCTAGTTCCTCGTCTGGAACGTCAAGCATATTGGCAATCTCAAACTGTATCTGTTCAAACGTCGGCATTTTGGATACTCCTATATGTAAAAGGCCGGATTGCTCCGGCCCTTCCTTGGATTGCAGCGCATAACCGTGCCTGGCCCCGCCCCGCCTTGCCCAGCCTAGCACAACTTACATCAAAAAGGCACGTCATCCACTTCGCGCAAGGCATCATCAAATGATTGTGGCTGCTGCTGCTGCTGTCCATCCTTCTTATTGTCAAGGAACTGGACGCGCATGGCCTTGATTTCGGTTGTGTAGCGGTCTTGGCCATTTTTATCTTGCCATTTGCGCGTTTGTAGACTGCCTTCGACAAACACTTGACTGCCCTTGGCAAGATACTTGGCACAATTATCTGCCTGGCGTTGAAAAGCAATCACGTTGTGCCATTCAACGCGCTTGACCGCATTGCCATTGCGGTCAGTGTAACTTTCATCTGTCGCAACGGACATGTTGCAGACAGACATTCCGCCTTGGGTATTGCGCAGTTCTGGATCGCGTCCAAGGCGGCCAATAAGAAAAACTTTATTTAGGGATGCCATTAGTACGCCTCCTCTTCTTGAATTGGCGGCGTCTCTACGGCATCAATGAATGCCGCCATATCATCCTTTGTCAGTTCATTGGACGTTTGAATTTCACGTCCAAAGAACTGTGACAGCTCCTGCAACATAGCGTTGCGGTCGTCACCATGTCGCTGGCGCATGATGACAAAAAATTTCTTGCGCTGCGGGTCAGACGCGGGGTTCTGATTTGCAGCTTTCGCGACGGCACGTTGCTGTTGCGCCTGCGCTCTGGCTGTCCTGCCTTGAGCCGCGTTGCCGTCGTCATCCTCATCTGAAACGACGCCAACAATAGCGGCCAATGAATACCTACGGGCATAGGTGATTGCGCTACCCATGCCCTGCGCTCCGCCTTGACGGTCAAGGGGCATCACACACTCGCCTGCAAACCATTGCCCGCTAGAATGGGCAAGCGTTGTGCGAACATGGGCCTTAGTTCCGTCCGTGGGAAGCATGGTCTGTACGACGGCAAGCCCATGTTTGGGCAGGACATCACGGATCGCGTCATAAACCGCCTTTATATCCGCATACTTGTTTTTCAGGTGCGGATTTTGGGCGTTTTTGACGGCTGCCGGAAGTTCGCCCTGTGCTTCTGCCAGGGCCTTAGCAATTTCCCCTATATCAGGGGATTGAAATGAACCGACATTGCACATACTGCCTCTTCCTCCTCAAAAAGTCAGTTACAACGGCCTGAGCTTGGCAGTCATCATCAAGGCCGCAAAAAGAAAAGCCCCTTTTTACAGGGGTTTCAACGTAGGTCTCACCGTCGTGTGGGCATATTCTTGCCCATGCGCATGACGGCTGTGCGTCTGGGCAGTTTGCAAGACAACGGCACATGGCTCTAGGCGTCCTGAAAAGCCCTGTAAGCAGCTCTCCAGTCAACTTTGTGGAGCTGCCGAAGCCTGCGCCATTCCCCAAAGGCGTCCAATGCCTTGGGGAAGTACTTTGTGCGGCCTATGCAATGGCCGCACTCAATCGAAAACTCCTGCTCACTGCTATCGACAACCCTTTTGAAATAGACTGGGCCGCCGCAACGGAAGCAAGCGGGCAATTCCTTGACGACGTACTCTTGGGCAACAGTCCTCTTGCTTTTCATAATACCCCCAGGTAAACGGCGAGACAGGCAATACAGAATGTCGTCACGGGGATAATGGCAATCCCCATGATGACAGTAGCCACAATCTCAAATACAGACATAGGGGCATTCATGGTTACCCCCATATCCTTGCGGCAAATACGCCGCCGCAATATACAAAGAAGGCAACGCCCCCCCACATGAGGACGTTGGTCACAAATTCCTTAACCGTGGTCATACCTTCCTCCTTGCGTGAAACTTGAGCATCTGTTGACGCGCCTTTTCTCGTTTTCGCGCCCAGCCTTCGGTGTCCTGGCCTTCTATCTTGACACCGATACGGCGGTCGCGGTCATTGAGACGGCAACGCCAACACAAAACGCGCCCTTTGTCGGCATCTTCCTTGCCGCAACGGACGCATAATCCCTTGGACTTCAGTAGCGCATAACGTTCTTTGAACGCCTGCGCTGCATGGCCAGACTCGCGGTATTTCCGCTGTTTCTCGCGGTTTTTCCGCCTGGCCTCTTCAAGTTTCGATTGCCATAGTTGCGCGTTGATAGAGTTTTTGCGCACGGCAATCCTCCGAAAAATTAAAAGCCCGTAGAGAAAATTTCCCTACGAGCTTTGTTCCACGCCTTGCCCAGCCCGGCCCCGCCCTGCCTTGCCGCGCCCGGCCCAGCCAGGCCTCGCCCTGCCTTGTCGCGGGCTGACGCTAAACATACCAGAGTTGTTTTGCGTCTCCCTGCCAACGGACGAACTACATATTCCTCGATGGAATACGCATGGCATAGGAACGCTCGCCCATTGGCAGGAAGGCGCAAATGCCCTCCCGATAGGAGTTGAAAATCAGGACACCTTGACGCGCAGGGGCAGGGCCTTGCCGAATGCCCAAAGGCGTGCGGCACGCTCCTCGGCGTCCTCGTCCTCAGCCCTCTGCCAGAAGTCCAGCACCATATCCCCCTTGCCATCGGGATAGATGCTGAAGCCAAAGGCGTCCGGCATGTCGGCGGGGTCAGCCTTTTCGGCACGGTCGTCGTAGGAAACCGCAATCTCCCACGATCCCGCGTCGTTCCCCTTAGTGACGGTGATATATTGATACACCGTCACACGCTCTCCGTCCTCCCACGACTCGCCAACGGCGATGTCGTAGGAGTTTTCAACCTTGTATTCTATATCCGTCCAGATGTGGGACGGAATGTCCACGGCCTCCATGATAAGGCGGGGCAGATGGTCGTCCTCAAACGTATGAATAACGAGAGTAGGTTGCAGCTGAGGCATGGTATCCTCCAAGTTGGGTTGATGGTTCACAATCCACAATCTCACATCTCCAGGGCCATGAGCGAACACACAGACCGTCTGTGTGTGCCTCTACGCAAGCGCGATGAGCTGAATATCAGGCTATCGCTCATGGCCGTGAAAAAATGAAAAAGGGCGGCTCCGAAGAACCGCCCTTGCCTTCTTCCTTGCCGTGCCGCAAAAAGTTTTGTCCCTCCAAGTGCCAACAGCGAAACGCCCTTGCACGGACGCCCTGGCCGTCTTTTCACATATGCACACGGGCAAAATGCTACTACGCAGCACGTCGCAGACGCGTTGACGGTACGCGCTACGCCCTTGTCGCTGCTGGCCTTGGAAGGGCAATGCCGGTCGCCAACCGGCCCGATGCCTTCACTGCATGGCTAGTGCAGTGTTCCCGTTGCCAACGGTTGCGGCCCTTATGCCTACTCCCGCATGGCTAGTGCGGTTTCTCTCCGTAGGTCTCGGCATTTCCGCCTACGGTCGGGCCAGTGTACTGTGACGATTTCACGGACTTGCTACTGCCTCCTGCAATGCAGGTGTTCGCAAGCCCGTGCGTCTGGCTGGTTCCTGACGATGTGCCAGCCGCCCCGTGAAGGGCAAAATTTCTGCTGGGGCGTTAAAGTTCAAGGCTCCAGTCCGGCATTCCGCATGTCGTCTCTCTTCGCCCTGGGCCTCAACGCCCTTCCCCGTGCGTGGTGAAAGAGAGGATGAACTTTTATAGTTCAAATGTCAATATATAAAAGAACTATTTTTGAACTTTTTTTGAGCTAATAAAAAATCGCCCCAAGATTGCCCTGGGGCGATACTCCTGCTAATGATTTTTCTGTCATTCAAACCTTAACAGGAGATTTGGTTATGCAAACTGTTGCTATTGGCAATTCAAATGTAACAACTAGGACTCTCGAAGAGCGTGTTTTGGAAGTCGTGGCCGCCTACGCTGGCAAAGGGGGGACACAGCCGCATGAGATTGTTGCTCTTTACGAAGAGCTGTTGAAAAAAGTTCTTGAGTGTCGAAAGAGTAACAATCTGTAAGGTTGACGCGAAATATCGCAAGAAACGCGATATTTTTGGCTTTATCTTCTGGCATACCCCATTGAACCAGTAAATCCTTTAGCTGTGGCAAGACCTTCACGGCGTTGACAAAATCAAAAGACATTTGACCTCCGGCCCCTCGCTAGAGGGGTCTTTTTTTCAAATTTTCGTTTCCTCAATTCTATCTAGGACAGCAGCAAGAGTTTGAACCGGATTCTTGTCCAAGGCGCGTGCAATCTTGACAAATTCTCCTAACGACATGGCTCGCGTCTTGCCGTTGGCCTGCGGTTTGCGCATTCGTTGGATTATCATCCGTGCGTTGGGTACGCCAGGGAATACTGCGGTTGCCAAGGCTTCTACACTGACCTTGGGGGACTTAGCGACACGCAATTCATCAAAAAGACGCATAGCCTCTTGCTCTATTCTCACCTGTAAATCCTCGGTCATGGTGGCCTCCTATTAAGGCCACAGTTAGCATAATTTTGAGTTCAAATAATTATCTCAAAAACATGCTTGACTTTTGACCTACCATAGTTCAATTTTGTAGTCAACGGCCACCACGGCCCCCGTTCCTTGACAATCGACCTCGACGAACCCGCAACCGGTGCGACCTCGGGCAGCTCCCGCCCCTGCCGGTTGAACAGGGGGAGAGATTCAGCATCGGATGCTGTCGCGCTTGTGACGCCGTTTGGAGCTGGGCGCGAAACTCGCCGCAAGGCAAAAAGAAAGCCCCCAAGGCGAACCGTGGTGGCTGGGGCAAAACTTTGATCCAATTAGAGAGCTGGCATCAAGTCGTTCAGCTCTTCAATCCGCAACATGCGGATGTCACGCACACAATCCTTGAACCAAGGCAATTCCTTGCTCAATTTTTGAGCAGCCATGACACAAGTGACGGCGTTACTTTGTTCGTTGCCAAAATACACACTGCCCTGTTGCCAGTCAAAGCCAAGCGGCGTCAAAATACGCTTTATGTCGGCATAGGCATGCTGCCAATGTTGACTGGGATACATTTGCTGAAGCTGCGCAGTATCCATGTCAAACGCAATTGCGTAGGACATTGCATCACCTCCCAGGTTTTGCCCTCAAATTCGTCAATACCCACAAACGCACAGCCCGTCAATCTGGGTTGAGGTTCCTCGCGTCTTTACGACTCCAGCACGTCATGCCGTGATTTCTCGCGCACCCCTTCATGTAGGTCGGGCTCTCCTGCCGATGGGGGCTTCCCCGTTGGCAAGAAAGAGAATTACTAATTTTTAGGAAAAAGTCAATATGGACGATACAAATTTTTAGGATTTTTTTTGCGATAAAAAAGGCGGCCATAACCGCCTACAAATAATAATAATTACAAGATGTTCACTTGCCGTCAGCTTGTTTTAAGCCTGCCCTTATCACTTCATGCAGGTTTAAACCAAGAGCTTGGCAAAGATTCACAAGGTCGGCTAAACGTATCTCCTGCGGCTTCTTACTTTCACCTGCCCCCTGTTCTATAAGGATAGAGCGTACCTTGCCAGATGGTTTACCCATGTAGGGAAAAGCCATTTGCCCCAAGGCTTTTTCAGATAATTTTAACTCCGTCTTTCGTGCTACAAGCATGGCGCGGATTGTCTCATCAAAGACAATCATACCCTCTTTGGTGAGCATGTTTTCCACTCCTGTTTACCTCCTCTTGTAGCATAAAAGATTGGAGGGATGGTATTCTAAAAATTAGTAGTTGACAAGTTCCTAAAAATTGAGAAATATCAGCCCAACGCCCCTTGGGGCCCGCTTTTTGACAATCGACCTCTTTGACCCTGCGCAGCGTTGCGGCCTCGGGTAGCTCCCGCCCCTGACGCACAGCAGGCGAGAGTACACCACGCACAACGTGGGCACCCTTGGACGCCAGTTTGGAGCAGGGGGTGAAACAAAAAGCCCCTCAAAAGAGGGGCTGGTCTGTGCTGTTTAGGCAATTCTCGGTTTTTCTGGCTACAGCATCGGCCAGGAAGAAAACCAAGCCAGGACAGCAAGTGCGTAGGCTTGTTTCGGTTCACAATGAGCGTACCATGAGAACCGCCATATACCTATTAAGGTTAAGAGGATTGTAACCGTTCCAGCTCTTTCTTTAGCTGGACATTCTCGCATCGTAATCTTTCGCGCTCTATCCAGCCTTCGTATAGGTGCATCATTGTGTGTGGCGAAGACGTGTGATAGCGCAGCGTGTTGTGGACATTTTCCATTTCTTCAGCGTTGAGACAAATATCAATGGAAAGTCGTTCCCGTATGTAGGAAAAGCCCACAGAAAATGCGAGTCTTTCATTGACAACGCGGCCACCTTCCAAACTAAACGCAGGTTTCAGTTTGGCAATCCAGAATGTATACAAGCCAGCAATTTTGGCCTCACCATACTTGCCATTGCATCCGCTGAATTTGCTATTCAGCGACCTCTCAACGTTTGGATTTACCTCGCTCAAAATGGCATTTGACCAAAGGAATGTCCAAGGACGAAAAAACGCCTTTACTTGCCTACAATAGGCTTGCAATATCGGATATGGAATGATGGGCATCAGCACTGCACCGCGTCAATGGGGTGATTCTTGAAAAAGACCTCAGCCCCTTCCAGAAAACGGGTTTCATCAAACGGATTGTTGTTTTCTGGTGAATTTTTTGGCCCTTCACGAATTGCAGTTATTTGCGCTTCAGAAAGCGGTTCGCCCACGCCGCCAGAACATTTGCGCATGGCTTCAGCAAGTGCATCTTCTTCACGGTTTGCCATAGGTTGCCTCCAGGTGGGTTGTAAAATGCCAGGACAAACTTACCCTACAACAACCTATTTTGATATGGCAAGCACTTTTCCGCTCCACTTCCGCCCACGTCCTACCAGACATGGGCGGTCAGAAACGAAAATATATTGTTTGTCACCGCTGCGGTAACTGCGTCCACGGTGACCGGCATTCTCGCACCATGCGCCCGCCGTCTTGCGACCTGCCCTCTCGCAGAGGGCCATTCATGCGGGGTGCCCCTTCAGGTCGGGCCAACCATGCTTTGCCTTTTCGCCCTGTGCTTCGTGTCCTTTCCCACTGCGCTTCGGCCTTCAACGGGCATCCACCCTCTAGCCTTGGCCGTTTGCGGGTATCCTGCACCTAGGCTTGGCATAACTTTGTGCCTTCGAGCTTCCGGCTACTCGTCGCCGTAGCGGACTTGTTCGCCTTTCCCTCGCAAGCATGTGTACAAAGTATCGTATTTTACACTAGCTGTCAAGAGGATAGTTGACATAAAGATACAAAGATTGTAAAAAAAGATAACAAAATTTTTTGAGGATTGTAATGTATTTTGGTGTGGACTTTGGCTGAAAAGGATACTAGCCATGCCCTACATGACAAATCATGCCAAAATGCGCTGCCAGGAGAGGCGTATATATGAGGATGATATATGGGCAGTTTTAGTCGATGGACGGGAAATCCGAAGCGACGCACGCTCTCGAACGTTGCAACGCGGCAGGCTGTACGTCGTACTCAGCAATGTGAACAACAAAGTCGTCACGGCGTACAGGAAAATGAGCATCAAGAAATATCTGAAGAAAAAACTGCAGCGGCTACGCAAACAAGCAAAGTTTCGTTTTTAGATGTCATCAAAGAAGGAGATGTTGTCATGACAGAGAATGATGTGCAGGGTGTTGACCAGGAAGCAAAAGATGTCGTGGATGATTTTACGAAAATTGCTTCAACCGTGAATACGGTGATACAGTTATTATCGATTTTGTATCGCACATTGGATGATACAAAAATTCTGGAAGATTTGGGCAATCTCTACCAGAAAGCCTACAGGGCCATGAGCAAGGCGCATACCGACATGGACGTTTATGCCTACGAAGAATACATAGGTGCTGGCATGTCGTCACGGCAAGCATCGGAACTGCTGTTGGCAAGGACGGCCACAAGCGGACTGAAGCTGAACACAAAGATATGGGACAATACTGTGTTCGGGAAGAAGAAAGAAGAAAAGTAGTTAGACGGGAATGTTATGTGTGGGGTAGCGTGGGGCTATCCCACAGCGAAATTTTACTTTCAATGAGTAGATGAATGATGAGCAAATTAAAAATAGAAACTGAGGATAATGATAAGGGTTCAATGTTAAAAATTGAACTACCAATAGATAGCTATAAAATCTGCGGTTGTGAAATCAATGGTATTGATATTTGGCCAAAAGACATTGGCGTAACTTACATTGCTTTACAAATATCAAGTGACAAGGAAAAACCAATTTTGACGATAAAGGGTTATCCGTTGCCTCCCAAATGAACAACTGTTCTAATTGCTTCTAAAGCCATTTCTTTTGCACCTGTTTTAATAGCATTAAGCAAAGTTTTTCCTAATATTTCTTTTGATTTAAGACTATCTGGCGTATTTAATATACTTAATCCTTTTTCTGTTAATTCAACATTGTAGAATGTTATATTAGGAAAATTTTCATAAATGTAATATCATTCACCTTGCAATTCCTCACTTTTTACTTACATCACTCCAAGCCCAAATAACACAATAGGCAATAGGGCAGTTCAAAAAACTGCCCATTCTGTATAAATTACAAAACACGTCCAAACCAACGCACACGACCACGGATACACATGCTTTCCAGCTCTTGGCCTTCAATAGTAATAGTTGAGTAGTTTTTATTTTCACTGCATATATTCCAACCGCGTGGCGTTTTTTGTAGACGTTTTACCATAAGAACATCACCGAGATTCAAAACATAAATATAGCCTTCACGCGGATTTGTATCAGATGTATCTACAAGCAGCGTATCACGGTCATAAATAAGTGGTTCCATGCTATCGCCACTTACATACATCATTATCATGTTTTTTGCCTGAACGCCTAAATAACGCATAAAGCTCTCTCGAAAAGCATATTTCGCTTCAATATCAGTATCAATTTCCCAGGACTCACCAGCCCCGGCCTTCGCATGGACGCGCGGAACCAACACAAATCCATCCAGCTCTTTGTTTGGCGGAACAATACTGAAGCCTAGGCTATCCATCCAATTCAACATGGTATCTGCCCTAGGTACGCTATTCCCCTGCGTGAATTTGTAAAATTTTGACTTAACTTTTGCCTGTATCTCTTCCGGTGTATCAGCAAGTTGCCGCATTATGGCAGCCTGGTTGCCGTTTTCCTCTTTCACCATTTCAAAAATTTGCTGCTTCACCCTTTCGTAAGTGTTCATATCCACCTCCTTGGTCTCTTTTTCTTAACGATTAGTTTCAAAAAGTAAACTCAAAAAAAAGATATTTTTCTCTTTACCTTGGGTAGCCTCTTCGATACAATTACGCCATGAAATACACTAAACTTATACTGGACTACCTGAAGGCACATGGGGAAACGTGGGATACCTTTACCAAGAGGGCGCACGTTTCGCGGTCTACATTTTACAAAATCCTGAAAAAAGGGAACGTGCCGCGCCTCACCACGTTTGAAAAAATCATGGACGCCATTGGGTACTCTGTGATTGTACGCCCCAAACCTACATCCACATCCACTGACAACGCAGGGACTGAAACAGACCGCCGCGCAGGCAGCGATGCAATGCCGCTTCCGGCGTCGGATACTTCTTCCGGCTGTACGTCCGCCAGTAAATCCTGTCCGACAGGATGACGGCTACACGCCAAAGGTCTATGCCAAATGGTGAAACACGGATGTAGATTTGTTGTGTTTGTATCTTTGCGGTCAATAAGCCATATCCAACATTAGCGCGTGAATTGAACCCCGATGATGGTGCATCCAAACTTGGTGCTGATTTACTGCTACCCATTATGCGCGTCACAAAAGACATACGCCCGCTGGAATGGTTAGCCATGAAAATGGGATACGCACTGCGTCCATTGTCACAAACTGAACCTGATAGGCCGACATGGGAAGCGGAGCATGTTCAAGACAGCATGGACATGGGGCACATGGCGACGCTGATGGAACAACATGCAAGCCCAGACCAAGTACAGATGGCCGCTGTCAAACTTACAAACAACATTGAGGAAACGGCAATTCAGTATGCACGGGATTATGCCGCTGCACATAAGGAGACAGCATGAGCGCATTGAAAAACTATGGTGAAAGGAAATGCCTAACTTGTGGCAAGACATTTGTTGCCAAAAAGTATTATGAAATTGTCTGCTCTCAAGAATGCAAGATAAAGCGACATCGTGCTTTGAGCAATGCTTGGCAAAAGGAACATCCTGGGCCAACGAAGACTGCATACAAGACATTGCAGAAAGAAATTGAAGTGCTAAAAAAAGGAAATAAAAGCCTCCAGGATGAAAGCGATAAATACTATGTACAGCTACTTGAAGCTAAAAAAACTATTGCCAAGCTACAAAATAATTTGAACAAAGCAAATCAGGAGATTGAAACTTACAAAACAAATTTAGCTAAAGTAAATGAAAAATTAGAAAAAGCGCAGAAAGATTTGGCATCAAAGATAGCGACGATACTTCCTAAAAATCTTGATGACTTAAACGGTATCAAAATTCTTGAATGTAAACGGATGCACCTTAAAGCCATGAATTTACCTTGTGGTACACGCAAAGAATGCTTTACGCCAACACGCTGTGAAAAATGTCCTGAAGATGCTGTAGAACCAAAAGAAGAAGTGTCTCTAACGACAATTAACGAAGATGTTAAGGCTGCAGCTGCGGCTGCTGCATCTGTGGCCGTGTGAGTGTGAGCATATAGTCAGATAACAAAGAA
>JAFTCE010000152.1 GCA_017454855.1 Desulfovibrio sp. | reverse complement strand
GGCCTTGGGCAGGCTGTCCAGGGTCATGTCCAGGGGCAGGCCCAGGGCTGCGGAGGCCGTGATGGCCGTGTACACGTCGTCTTGCTTGTAGCGGGAGGCGTTGTTGAGCATGAAGGAGGCGCGGATCAGCGCGCCTTGGCCGGCATCATCTTGCCCTTCGGGCAGGAGCTGATGGCGGAGGACTACGCGCTCGGCCATGAGGGCGCGCACGGCGAAGGTGTCGAAGCGGCGGCTGTCGTCGTGGAAGTCGTCGTTCGGGGCGGCGGGCGCTTGCTTGGTGGGCGGGGCGTACCATCCGGCTGTGGGGTCGGCCAGGTCGATTTCCGGTTCGGCAGGCGTGACCGGCGGCTGCTGGTCGGCTGTCGAGGCGGGCGTGAATGCCTGGCGGGTCTGCTGCTCCATCGTGCCGGGTTGGGCATCCAGGGCATTGGCAATGCCGGAAGATGTATCCACGGCATTCCCTGCGGGAATGCTTGGGGACGCCTTAGACATTCCCTGCGGGAATGTTTCCGGCGTCATTGGGCCGAATACGCTGTCGATGGCAGCGGAATAGTCCTCGGCGGGCAGGGCGTCGTGCGTTGGCTGCGGGGCGGACTGGGGGCCGAATACGGCGTCAATGGCGGCGGTGTAGTCTTCGTGCATGGCTTTGGGGAGTTGTTAGAGGTTAGTTGTTAGTTAAAGGCAAAAGGCAGAAGAAAGTTGGTAGTTGGTAGAATATACAGAGTTGTCTTGCATCTGGCATATCAAGCTGATAGAGAAAAGGCATCGGAGGCGAGAAGCGCTTACGTCTAAAAACGCTCGGGAGAAGCTCATTGAACATACCCCTGGAATTTGACCGCGAAGAAGACGGTCGCTGGATTGCGGAAGTTCGCAGTATGCCGGGCGTCATGGCCTACGGCGCAACGCAGGAAGACGCCGGCAACCGTGCCCTGGCCCTTGCCCTGCGCGTTCTCGCTGACAGGCTGGAACATGGAGAAGGTGCGTCTGCCGTGTATGCCATTAATATTACCCGTTACGAGTCAATGGCCCTCCGTTAAGGCGCGTCGCATGCTGTCAGCTCTGCTGAACATCGGTTGGACGCACAAACGCCGTGCTGGTTCCCACCGCATATTGTCGCGTCCGGGCTGGCCGGATTTCGTTTTTGCCTTCCACGACCAGGAAGAGATCGGGCCGCGTATGCTGTCGCGCATTGCCAGTCATAGGGGATTGACCCCAGAAGATTTGTAGGTGTCAATGGCAGATGCCAGCGAAGAAAAAATCCCCAACATCTGCAAATCAATACTCTGAAGAATCTACTCCTGAGCCTCTTTGGCTTCCTGTGGGGCTGCTGTCACGCCGCGCGAAGCCAGTTGCGCGTTGTACACCCGCTGAATGTCCTCTTCCGTGGGGGCGGTGATGCCGCGCTGCACGAGTTGCCTGACGATGTCCTCGGCGGCCCACGGCGGCACGGGGACATAGGCTTTTTCACGGTCTTGGGCCTTGAGGGGAGTGATCTCGTTCTCGCCCCAAAGCAGGCCCGGGACGCGGCGGCGGGCCAGGCGTTCGTAAATCCAGTTTTTTTGTTCCAAGAGCGTCTTAAATTGGCCGCTGGCATAGGCTTCTTCAAACTCGGATTTGACGTTGAGGACATATGCCTTGTCGTCCTCGTCCTTCATGTCCAGGCCGGACTTGGCAACCATCTCGGCCATGAAGGCAGAGAGCTTCTTGTGCTGGCGCTTCTTGTCTTCGGATTGGGCGAAGACGTGCAGCTCCTGCATGTCCTTGGCGCTGATGAGCGCGCCGTAGCGGGCGGAGATGTCGTCCAGGGACGCGCCCTGGGCGATGTCGTCCTTGGCCTGGGACAGGGCCACCGGGGAGGTGCTGATGTTGTTGTCCAGGAGTTGGACGGCGATCTTCTGGACTTCCGGGCGCGTGTTGTGTTCGGTGAAATACTCGTTGCGCTCCAGCAGGGATTTGCCCTTGAGCTGGGCGGCGATCTGGCGGCCCTGCATGGCGAACTCGGCCTTGTCGCGCCTGTCCATTTCGGCAAGCTGGGCGTCGAGCGCCGTGCGCATGTGCTGGCGCTGCTGCGGGTCCTGAATCTGATCCAGGGCCGCATACCCCTGGGCGGCGCGCTCTTCGGCGGGCAGGGAGCGCAGGCTGTCGGCGAGCTGGCGCACGCTTTGCAGATCGGCGAGCTGCTGCTGGCGGTTTTTCTCGGCCTGGATGCGCGAGGCATAGGTGAGTCGTTGCTGTGGGGTGAGCCAGGAGGAGGCGGTGTCGCCGATGCTTTGGGCGGCCTCAGACATCGATGTTTCCGGTCGTTTCTGGCTGCCTGGCGAGGATACGCTTGCAGGGGCGGATGCCTGGCCTCGGAATATCCCCAGCACGTCTTGC
>JAFTCE010000151.1 GCA_017454855.1 Desulfovibrio sp. | reverse complement strand
GTCGTCAGGCTGCGGGGAGGGCGCTTGCTTGGTGGGCGGGGCGTACCATCCGGCTGTGGGATCGGCCAGGTCGATTTCCGGTTCGGCAGGCGTGACCGGCGGCTGCTGGTCGGTGGTCGAGGATACGTTTGGCGTGAATGCCTGGCGGGCCTGCTGCTCCATCATGCCTGGTTGGGCGTCAAGCGCAGCCGTGATGCCGCCGGAGGTGTCCACGGCGTCGGGCAAGGCTTGCTGACCGGAGGGCTGTTGCGGGGCGGCTTGCGGGCCAAACACGCTGTCAATGGCGGCGGAATAGTCTTCGCCGGGCAGGGCATCGTTGGCGGGTTGCGGGGCGGCCTGGGGGCCGAATACGGCGTCAATGGCGGCGGTGTAGTCTTCGGGCATAGTTTTGTGGGAGTTGTTAGTTGTTAGTTAAAGGCAAAAGGCAAAAGGCAGAAGAAAGTTGTTAGTTGGTAGTTGGTAGAAAATACAGAGGAGTCATTGTCTTGCATCTGGCATATCAAGCTGATAGAGAAAAGGCATTGGGGGGACGCAATGCGTAAGGTGTTTTTTCGCCCATTCCTGTTGATGGCGGGTGCGATTTTTGACGTTCGGGGGGCCATTTTCCATGCCATACAGGAGCGTTTGGCGGATCGGCGGGCGGCAATGCCGCGTAGCGTTGAAGAAGCCATGCGTCGGGACTGGCTGGCCATAGGCGGTGACATGCGTCGGGCCTTTGACAAGGCGAGAAGTGTCCATAGAGTAAGCCTGTCGTGAACGAAAACCAAATTTGGAGTGCGCGATGACATTCAATGATGGCATTGGTTTCGTAGTGTGTTTTGCCATTATCCTGTGTGTCATCAGCTATTTCACGACGCACAGGCAAGGCGGTTAGTCTTCCTTCAGTACTCCAGGGCATCATACTCCTGCGCCTCCTTGGGTTCTTGCGGGGCTGCGGTCACGCCACGCGAAGCCAGTTGTGCGTTGTAGACGCGCTGGATGTCCTCTTCCGTGGGGGCGGTGATGCCGCGCTGCACGAGCTGGCGAGCGATGTCCTCGACGGCCCAGGGTGGAACGGGGATATACGCCTTGGCGCGATCCTGGGCCTTGCGGGGAGTGAGTTCGTTTTCGCCCCAGAGCAGGCCCGGGACGCAGCGGCGGGCAAGACGTTCGTAAATCCAGTTCTTTTGTTCCAGCAGTGTCTTGAACTGGCCGCTGGCGTAGGCTTCTTCAAATTCGGATTTGACGTTGAGGACGTATGCCTTGTCGTCTTCGTCCTTCATGTCCAGGCCGGACTTGGCGACCATCTCGGCCATGAAGGCGGAGAGCTTCTTGTGCTGGCGCTTCTTGTCCTCGGATTGGGCGAAGGTGCGCAGCTCCTGCATGTCCTTGGCGCTGATGAGCGCGCCGTAGTTGGCGGAAATGTCCGTGAGGGACGCGCCCTGGGCGATGTCGTCCTTGGCCTGGGACAGGGCAACCGGGGAGGTGGCGATGTTGTTGTCCAAAAGTTGGACGGCGATTTTCTGGACTTCCGGGCGCGTGTTGTGTTCGGTGAAATACTCGTTGCGCTCCAGCAGGGATTTGCCCTTGAGCTGGGCGGCGATCTGGCGGCCCTGCATGGCGAACTCGGCCTTGTCGCGCCTGTCCAGGTCGGCAAGCTGCTGTTGGCGATTTCTCTCGGCCTGAATGCGGGCAGCGAAGGCGTGTCGCTGCTGCGGGGTGAGCCAGGAGGAGGCGGTGTCGCCGATGCTTTGGGCGGCCTCAGACATCGATGTTTCCGGTCGTTTCTGGCTGCCTGGCGAGGATACGCTTGCAGGGGCGGATGCCTGGCCTCGGAATATCCCCAGCACGTCTTGC
>JAFTCE010000150.1 GCA_017454855.1 Desulfovibrio sp. | reverse complement strand
GGGTAAGACAAAGGGGCGTACCACAAGGTACGCCCCAGGTCACAACCTCCAGGCCCGGAGAACCCCTTTGCGGGTTACGATCACGGTTGAATCGACGCAGGAAGAATTTAGTCACAACCTCCAGGCCCGGAGAACCCCTTTGCGGGAGTCACTTCCTTTTCCCATATATTCAAACAAGATACAAGGGGCATTTTTTCAATCTTTCTGTAAGTGCAAAAAAAGTTTGTAAAAAATTTACCATTAACATGTTGAAATAGAATACTTTTTAGCGTTTTTTGGGAAAAAAATAATCGATCCGAAAAATTTTTCAAGAATGATAACAATATGTTATGCGCACAGATAATATTCCCCCTTTCGTGCAAGAAAACCCTCCGGCTCCGACAGAAGTCTTGGAGGCGTATTTCTGGACACTTCACTGAAGCTGCACCTGCAGCGCAAGCGGAGGGGGCAATGTACATCGTAGCCTATGACATTTCCGATGAGCGGGAACGACATCGTGTGGTGAAGGCGCTGTACAATTACGGCGAACGTGTGCAGAAAAGCGTTTGGGCCTGCGATGTGGACGCCGAAACGGCGATTCGCCTGCAGCGAAGGCTGGACAAACTCGACATCGCCACGGGCATGATCCACATGTGGCAGGCCAAGGCCCATCCCTGGAAAAGCGGCGCTCTTGACACGCCGCCGCGCCCCTGGGCGCACTGCCTGTAGGCCACAGTGCTTTAGCGGTCGGGCAATGGACTCTCAGCGTCTATGTGTTGCTGTACTGGCAAAGACTTCTTGCCAGGCCCTGCCGTCGTGGACATGCAGCGGCGCCCTGCCCGTACACCAAAGGCGCAGGCGGCGCACTTGTCCTTCCATGATTTCGAGCCACGTTTCGGCAAGGCCGTCACGGGCTGTGCGCACTTCCTGCTCAAAGCTGTTGACCAGGAAGGCCCAGCCTTCGCGGGCCAGCGTCCACTGCCGTCCGTCGGCGTCGTGGTTCAGCCAGGCGGAATCCAGCTCGCCGCCCTGAATTATGGTCACGAGCCAGCGTTCCGTGCGGGCGCGGAAGATTTCCTGTACGTCAGCGGCCAGGGTGGCGTAGCGATCATGCTGGCAGTGCAGGTATCCCCGGAACGGGGAGAGTCCTTCACCATGCAGGAGGACGCACAGGCGGCTGTAGACAAGGGAGGATGCGGTATCCAGCAGGCAGTTCCAGGCATCGGGCCGTTGCCGTGGGCGGCGGCCTGCGCTGGCGTAGCCAAAGGGGGCGACCAGGCGGTTGACGATGCCGAAGTACTGCCGGGCAAACGTGCCTTCGAGTCCCAAAGCTCTGCTGCGCGCGGGTGTTTGTTCCAGGAGGCGCAGGGCCGAGGCGGCGGCGTAAGACACGGACGGCCCCATGTCCAGGGTCTCCAGCCAGGCGCAGCGGTGGCGGATGCCGACCATGACCAGGGCGATGCCCACGCGCAGGCGACCGGATTCGCCCAGGGCATCCCAGTGGCGCAACTGGGCATCGCCCCGTTCACGCCAGGCAGGGGAGCCGGGGGCGAGGATGTTGCAAAAGCGTCCCGAGGCCGTGCAGAAGATCACGGGGATGTTGCGTTCTTCACAGGCACGCAGCAGAGGAATACTGACACTGCCAGCGCCCTGCAAGATGAGCATAGACACATGACCCAGGGGCACATGGCCCAGAAGGGTGCCGTCGTAGCGGGAGCAGATGCGTTCGTCGTCGAGCGTCACCGCCGCACCTGGGTGCAGGAGGTAGCATGGGCGGCGCAGGGGGCATGGCCTGCCATCTGTGCCGCTTTCTGTGGCAGGCGTCTGGGCTTCCTCTGACGTCCAGGCCGCCTGGCCTTCAGCCTTGGGCTGCGCAAGGGTTTCGCCACAAGGCGCGTTCGGGGCAGCGCTGGTTTTTGTGGGAGCTTGTTCTTGCAGGGACGGGGCGTGATGTTGGCAAAGAGCGGCAAAGCGCGTCAGGACTGCGGGCAGGATCGTGTTGGCGCAGGGCAGCAGGTGGGCGGCGCGTTGGAGAAAGTCCTCAGGCATCCAGGGCAGGCATTCTTGCCAGCGTAGGGCCAGGTCGGGCAGCGCACGGCTGACGCAGGTGTGCAGCAGGTGGTGCAGGCCCAGGCCCAGGAGCATGTCCAGGCGGGGGGTGGGCGTCCAGGGAGAGCGCAGGGCTTCCAGGCGTTGCGCACAAAGAGCTTCGTAGACGCCTTCGGGCAGGTCACGGGTCAGGCCAGGAATGCGCAGGGAAAGGGCCTGCCAGGCGTGCAGCCAGGTTTCCAGGGCCAGGAGGGCGCAATCCAGGTCGGCGCGCTCCTGGGCCGCACGCAGGGCACCCTGTCCTGCGCTCAGGCGCGATCCGACGTTGCAGCGGCAAGCCAGGGCCAGCAGGGGCAGGACGGGCGCGAGATGTCCCTCCAGATACAGGGGGCCGCAAAAGCCGTTGAGATAGCGTGTGCCCTTGGTGGAGCGGGATTGGTGTTTGTGTTCTTCGTAGTTCCAGAACCAGGGCAGCAGACGCAATTCCTCCCAGGAACGGGCAGCGGCGTCGAGGAGCAAGGGATGCATTGGCCCGAACAGACGTTGTACCCGGCGCAGGATGGCCGCGCCGAGCCAGGGAGCCGTGACTTCGCCCTTCCAGCCCTGCGGGGTCGTAAAGGGCAGGGGAGTCAGCACGTCCAGGCGCAGGGCATGTTCGGCCTGGGGCAGGCTGTGCAGCAGGAGAGCCAGGGCTTCGCCGCCGTTCAGCACGCGGGGTTCGTCTGCGCTATCAAGGCAAAAATGCCGGTTGCCGCTGGCAAGCCAGTCGCGCAGGCAGTCCAGAACCGCATGGCCCAGGCCAACATCCTGGCATTGGGGGAAGATCAGGGTCAGGCCATACCTTCTGTGCGTTCCGAGCCGCGAAGCGCAGGACGTGTCCGGTCGGAACAGCCAGGCTGGCCAGGGCGGAACCCGCTGTCGCGCAGCGTATTTGAATACTGCGTCGAAGACCAGCAGGGGGTGTTCGACGACCGCATCCGCAAACATGTTGCGCAGCACGAGATGGCATTCCAGCCAGCAGTGCCCGGCCAGCCAGGAAGTCAGAGAACCGGCTTCGTCCTGCATTGCCCGCTAGAGTTCTTTCAGGCGGCGCAGGTGGCGCAGCGTGCGGACGAAAGCCAGACGCGCAGGGCCTTGTCGGGTTTCCAGCCCGGGGCATAGGCCATGCTGGCCGCGTCCATGCCCATGCCCGCGCCCCGCGCCGTGTGGCGGCGACCGGTCAGCACCAGGGGCCTGCCCTGGACGTGTGGCGCAGCGTCCATGTCCAGGGGCAGCGGCCCGTCCTTGCCTGGGGCGACCTCAAGCGCGGGCCATTGGCCCTGGCAGTCCAGGGCATAGATTGCCCAGAGCCGGGGCGGGCAGGGCGCGAGTTTTGCCGTTGCCGGTCGACCCAGAGCGCGGGTGCGGTCGCCGCCCAGGCGCATGTGTCCGAGCATGTCCGCCAAGGTGGCGCGCTTGCCCTGCCAGAGCAGGCTGCCGTCTTCGGTCATGGCCAGGCTAGCGGCCTCGCCAGGGCGGTGGAAGAGTGCCCCTTGCAGGCATGTGGGCTGCTGGCTGTTCCTGGGTTGGCCGAGGATGACCTCTGTTTCGTACAGACAGCTGTCCTTGGCCGAGCGCGTGGCGTCATTCAGGGCCACGCCATAGCGCGAACCCAGATAGCGGGATTCCAGAACTTCCCTGTCTTCGTCCTTCCAGGGGAAGAGCGCGTTGCCGTCATCATTGAGGACGTAGAGCGGGGTGCAGCGCAGACAGGCGTCAAAGAGGTGTTCCACAGCCTTGTAGGAGGCATGTACGTCGGGCATGCCGAGAAGCTTCACGGCGGCGGGAACCAGGGCGAAAAAGGGAATGTGCCCAGGCACAAAGGCATGGGTGCGGGCCACGAAGCCCAGGGGCATGTCCCCGCAATGGATGTCGCCGACGAGCTGCAGGGTGAGCATGTGGGCAGTCCAGCTCATGGGGGCCTCCTTATTTTTCGCTCTTGCCCAGGGCCTTGCAGTGGTAGCGGGCAAAGGTCAGAGCCTGTTCGGTCACGCGCCTGGCCAGGATGAGCCTGGGCAGATCTGCCGTGATCTCGCGCATGCCCTGGAGCGCTTTGACGCCCTGGGCCTTGTTCGAGAGCAGGGCCAGCTCCTTGTCGCACAACATTTCGCAGAGGATATTTTCCACAGCTTCGCCGTACTTGGCGTCCTTGCAGGACAGGAGAAAGACGTTCAGGGCATAGAAGCCATTTTCCGCCAGGACGCCCAGGGCCTTGGTGATGACATTTTCCTTTTCGGAAGGCTTTTGCAGGCCCGGGGCCTCGGCGATGGTATGACCGTAGCGCGCGCAGATGGTTTCCAGATTCGTGACGCTCATTTACTTGCCCTCCTCAGCCAAAAACTCTACGCGACCAAAACCGCGCGTGACCATGCCGCCCATGCCGAGCGTGGCGCAGAGGCGCAGGGAACGGGCCAGCAGCGCACGCACCGCGTCGGCGGAATACTCCTGGCAACGATACGCATCCACCTCAATGTCAAAGGCGAGCAAGGTTGCCGCAGGGATGGCCTCATAGGTGAAGAGCAGGCCCGATTGGGCCGAGCCGGTCTTGGGATCGATGCTCACGGACGTGCGCACTTCCAGGTTACTGTTGACGATTTCGCCGAAAAGCCAGTCCGGAGCCACGGCGAAGCGGCGCAAGAGGGCCGCCGCCTTGCCCAACTTGAGACCCAGATCCGTTTTTTTGAGTTTGCGGCAGGGCAGATACAGCCAGCCCAGATTGAGGCGGGACTCCTTGACGCCGGCGGGCTTGTTCACGTCAAAGTTCACCAGCAGTTCTTCATTGCCCGGCGTTTCGTCCAGGGCAAAACCACGCGCCGCCAGCACGGAAGGGCACGTCACCCACACCGGCCCGGACATGGTGCGCACGGGAAAGGCGAGGATGTGACCGTCGTAAAAGCGCAGCAAGCCTATGTGGCTTTGTTTCTCTTTGTCGTCCCTCGATTTGTCATCGCCAGCGGCATAGCCGAAAATGGCGCAGATGGGGCAGTGGCCGCAGTTGCCCTTGTCGCAGGAAGTCTGGCCTTGTTCCAAGTTCCAACCGGCATAGCAGCGGATGACGCCCGCCAGGCTGGAGCCGGGCACCTTGGGCAGGCCAGTCCCGGCATCGCGAACGATGGTATTGTCCACGCGGCCCAGGCGGTAGCCGCCGGCGCCGATGTGCAGGGGGTCAAGGGTCAGGGCGAGATAGGTACTCATGCATTTCCTCCAGTGGCAGAACTGCCGATGAAATCATACCATTCAAAAAGGTCAAAAAGCGTGCCGTCGCAGGCGGCGCAAACCAGGGCCTCCATGTCTTGACTGGACAGGACAAAGCCTTTCTTGTTCTGGCTGTGCTGACCTTCGGTTGGGCCTTTTGCGCTTGGGCTGGCAATGTCCAGGGTATTGATGAGAATGTCGCGCAGCATGGTTTTGAAGGTGTCACTGTCCTTGGCCTGCGCCTCGCTTGTGTGCCTGCCCACTGTCCAGTCGGCGTGCAGCCTGGCGGTCAGTTCCAGGACGGTCTTGAGCTGGCTTTCCTTGCCCTGGGCTTGGGCGAAGAGCTTTGCTCCCAGTTCGAGACAGGGCATGGGGTCTTCCAGGGGATAGGGCCGCGGGCCTGCCTTGGGCAGCATGAAGTGCGGTCGTCTGTGGGCGGAAGTGTCGGCAAGGCGGATGTCGTAGCGCCGTGTGGAAGCGTCCAGCACCTCGAAATCGAAGGTAGACGGGCGCACGGCATAGGTTTTCCCCTTCTCTAGGGCCGCAAGCGGCACGGGGCGGATTCTTTTGCCCGCATCCTTTTCCCAAAACCAGGTATGGTAGGGGTCAGGCTGCTTGTTGGGCAGGGTGGCCGACACCTTCCAGGTGACAAGTCGCTCGTCGGCTGTGCGCCAGCGCAGAACAAAGGATGTGTCGCTCTTGGTTTTTTCCAGCAGAACCCAGGCCTCTTCCTGGCGTTTTTCGGCCAAGCGGCGGAAGCGTCGGGCCGCATCCATGGCGATGTAGAGCGGGGCCTTGTGGTAGAACACGCCAGCCGAGAGATGCAGGGGCAGCAGGTGACGCACCTGGCCGAAGCGTTCTGTGTAGCGGCGGATGATTTTTTGCATGAAGCCCAGGGCCTTTTGGGCCGGAAGGAGGATTTGGAAGCGACCGGCGTCGCAGGTCAGGGGCACAAAGGGAATGTCGTCTTGTTCGGCAAGGGAGAAGACATTGCGCATGAAGTCACGTGTCTCCTCCCAGATGCGCGCCACGCGTGAGGGCGCCGGGTGGCGGCGTAAGGCCCAAAGGAGAATCTTGCTGGCCTGTGCCTTTTCTTCTTCTGGAGAACGCGGGTCTGCTCTCGTACCGCCAAAGACGAGATTTTCAATATAGCGCCGTTGGTGGTGGCCGGGTTCGGCGTCGCTGCACCAGCCGTCTTTTTTACCGCCGAACTTGCCCAGCAGGTCGTCCAGAATGGTACCGGTGGGTTTATTTTTGCGTTTTTCCTCATCAGGATTGGGCACATCTTTTTCCCGCACGGCAGACCACGCCTGACTGATGTCCTTGACAATATCGTCCCAAGGCCGTTTCTTGGGCAAGGGACTCAGCAGAGAGTCGAAGATGCTTCCGTCGTAGATCGTCTCCAGGGGCAGGATACCCTGCACCAGGGCCAGGCGGTTTCCCTTGCTGTCGGCATCCTGGGCCTCGTCGTCCCGGGCGTCTCTATCCTGCATGTCCCAGAAATCGCGAATGTCGGGAATGCCGTCGAAGAGGCCAAATGCCTCCTGCCCGTAGTTGGAAAAATCCGTGGGCTGACCGTGACGTAGGGCGCCAATGACGGCAGCGCCGTGCTGGCGGAGGTCGTTGCAGGTCGGGCAGCAGCTCTTGTCGCCGGTACCGCCGGTGCGCGAAGGCGTCCAGGGCATGGGCCGCAGGCCGCAGCGCGGGCAGACCTGGGCAGGGGCCTTTTCCCAATGCCGCCGCCATTGCGGAGCATGCACGTTCTCAAGGGCAACGTCGCTTGCGTCGTGTGCGGCAAAGGGTTTCTTCCACAGCTCCAGCATGTTGGTCAGGAGCAGGCCACTGGGCTTGAGTTGCAGCTTCCAGCGCAGTTCTCCCTCGAATGTGCCGCCATTGCAGAGATTGTCCAGCTCGTGGCAGAGGCGCGAAAACATTTCCTTTTCTGTCGCCGTGGCGTCGTCGCGGCGCAGGTCAGGCGTAAGGAAGCAGACGCCGCCAGCATCCATGTAGATCAGATTGCCGAGACACAGCTTGTCTTCTATCAGAGCGCGGATTTCGGCGGCCAACTGATGCAGCTGCGCCCGACGGCCCACGATGTCGTAGGAGCGGACATTGCGCGCCACATAGGATTCGTCGTCCCAGCGCACGGCCAGCAGGCCCAGGTTTTGCTTGGCGTGAACCATGTCTCCCTCAGAACTGAGGATGCCGTCCCAAGAACCGCGCAGCAGGTAGGAGGCCAGCAGGGCTTTGAAGATGGCGGCTGTGGAATAGATGTGCTGCCACAGGCTCACGTCGTTGTTGGGCAGGCGCGTTTCCGCCATGTGGCGGCTGCCGTATTCTTTGAGTATGCCACGCAGGTCGTTGCGCTTGTCCACGAGAGCGCTTTCCGGCCAGTCTGCCGCGCCTTTGGCCCAGGATTGTAAGGCAGCGGCCAAAGCCTGGGCGTCGGCGTCGATGTTTGCCTGCGTGATCTCGCTTTCCACGCCGCCCAAGGGATAGGCAAGGTGCATGGTTCCCTTTTGCGTCGGATCGCCAGGATTCCCCTTGGAGAAGAGCGAGTCAGCCGTATCCGCGTACATGGCGCAGAGAACCGCTGGATGGTAGGGCAAAAGCGATGCTTCGGCCATGTCCGTGCAGAGCTTGCACAAGGCGTCAAAGTGCTTTTTTACATAATGGTGCAGCGCAAGTAAGCTGCCCAGACATGTCAACCGTCCGCAATCGATTTCCAGCCAGGAGAGTTCTTGCATGAGGCTCTGCTGCACACTGGGGAGCTGCTCCGGCGTTTTGCAGCGTTCCAAACAATGCTCCAGGGCTGTTCCTTCCTGCATGTCTTGCGTTTCTTCCCCTGTAATGCCGGAAAGGAAGGCCAAGGTGTGCAAGGGCTGCAGATCGCCGCCACAGATGGGGTCTGGGGCGTTTTTTGTGGCCGGCCCCAGGAAGCGCCAGTGCAGCTTGCCGATGTCGTGCAGGAGCATGAGGATTTCGCCCTGCAGCACGTTCTTGCGAAATTCGCTGGACTCCATCACGCCTCCTTTTTCTTGCATTCTTTAAAGACATCCAGCACTTGGCTGGCAAAGGCGTCCATATCGTCAAGACCATCGTCCGGCCAGAGCCATTCGGTCGTTTTCTCCGTTGCCAACGATTGGGTTGGGGCGGCACGGCGCTCTGCAAACAATTTTTGAATTTTTTCGTAGCAGGCTGCCTTATCCTTGAGCATCTTGCCGCTGCATTCCGGCCCGAGTACGTCCTTGATGCGCCTGTTTGTGAAAATGGCTGTTTCATTGCCCGCCAGGGGCAGGAGTTCGCCGTCCGAACCCACAAAAACCGCCCAGGCATCATTGGCCGATTTGTCGTATGCCTGTTGCACAAGGTTGCTGGTTCTGGCCGGTGCAGTGGCAGCAAAGCGTTGTCCCTGGCCGCGCAGGGCCGCATTGGCGCCAATGAGCCGCACACGGCCCCAGCCTGCGCTGGATTTGGCCGAAAGGCCGCCCTGGCGCAGGAGAAAGCCCAGGGCTTTCAGGAAAGCATCCACATGTTCTGTGGTGGGGACTTGGCGTCCGGGCAAATTCGCCAGAAGGAAAAAGAGGCTGGCCGTGCCGCCGGCCTTGAGAACTTCGTACTTGATGGGAACACTGCCTGCGCCTGTCTTGGCGTCCTGCGGGTTGATGACTTCCAGGCCCACAGTGCCGTTCCAGAACACGGGGTAGCAATAGAGCGCGCCCTGCAGGCCCACGCCGTGCGTGTCGTCCTGCACGTCGTGCGCTTCCGTGCCGTCCTCATTCTCCACGCTGCCGAAGAGAACGCGGGCCTTGGCGTCGTCTTTCGTGTCCATGCGTACCATGCGGTCGGCCCAGCGCAAGAGGCCCTTGACGCTGCTGCTTGGCAGGTAGGGCAGATCAAAGACCTTGTGCCGCTTGAGGACGTTTTCCGTGGGGTAGAAGGGCATGTCGTCGCGGCTGTAGAAGGGCGAGAGCAGTTCCACCTGGAGGCGCAGCAGGAGGCTGCCGTGGGGGAGATCCTCCAGCAGGGCCGGGACTGGTTCGGCGAGCTGACGCCAGGCTTCATTGGCGTTCGCGCCCGCGTTTTTCAACAGGCCCGGGAAGCCTTGAATGCCGTCCTTGGGCGAACCATCCTTGGCCAGGGAAGCCAGGCTCTGTTTGTAAGTGCCGATTTTGAACTCTGCGCTGGAAAATGGCGCCAGCGTGGCGAGAAGTTGCGCGGCAAAAGTCCATGCGCCGCCCTCGGCTGTGCGGAAGGCTTGGGGCAGTGCGTCGATTTTTTTGGGATTTTGCTTGCAAGCGTTTTCCCATTCGGGTTCGGACGCGAGAAATTCGAAGGAATCAGAAATCATGCATCCCTCCAGTCGCCTTGCAGGAGCGAGGTATAAAATTCGGGCCAGGGCTGTTTTTTCTGCGTATCGCGAGGGGAATTGCATTCGCGCCAGACAAGACTCTGGCCCGCCATGTCCTTTTGACGCAGCACGTCGATCATGGCGTTCAAGACTGTGTCCCGATTTTCGGGAAAGATGGCTGCCGGGCCGCTACGCGGATAGAAGCCCCAGCCGTACAGCGCGCCATTGGGCTTGACGGTGAAGGCGTAGTTGGTGCCATACGCCTTGCCCTTGATGTTGCCGCAGAACCAATGGCGCAATTCCGCGCTGCAGCCCTGGCGCAGGGCGTTGCGGATGCGGTAGCGGATTTCGCCCATGGCCAGCCGGTGGGGGTAAGAAATCTTCCCCTTGAAAAAGAAGAAATCGCGCAGGCTGGTACCCTCTGGCGCGGGATTGGCCTTGGCTTGCGTCTGGCAGAGCTGGCGCAAGCTGGTTTTGTCTTCTGGGGCGGCGAAATCCACCAGGCCACAGCCATATTGGTCGTAGGCGCCCAAGGTGCCATAGGTGATCATGAGATAGAGGGCCGTGGGGATAACCGCAGGGATGGCGTAGGCGCCGCTGCCCAGCTGTGGTCGGCGCAAGGTCAGGGCAAGGTCGAGAGAACCGCAGTAGCCTTGTGTGAGGTAGTATGTGGGTATCCTGATTTTCCCTTTGGCATCGGTATATTTGTGATGGAGAAGCTCAACCTTGCCCTTGTTGCCTTTGCTAAAGGACATAGTTTGTGCCCCATTTTGTCCTGCACTATCCACGGTGAGCGAAAAGGCCCGCGAAAGCCCGGTGCAGCCGAAGATGCGGCAGAGGGCGCAGGGCTGATCCTGCTGCTTTGGATCGTACTGGCAGGAGTGAGCGTTAGAACACGTTTTTTCGCCATTGGCCCGCAACAGGGCTGCTGTCCAGAAGCGCAGGCCGCCCAGCAAAGATGTGGCCTTGAGGTCATCCATTTCGCCGGCAGTGGCGCCGCCGGTCCAGATGCCGTATTCGCTGTCCGTGCGCAGACGCACGCGCAAGGCCGCAACTTTCGCCGCCTTTTCCATAGGCTCCCCCTTTTGTTATTGAGAAAACACTTTCCAGCTTACCTGCGCAGGGCAAAGAAGTTTTGTCGCCCTGCCCCAGACGATGCGCAGACCGTGTTCTGCAACTTTCGGCAAATAGCTACTTGCCTTCAATTTGTTCCCACCAGCGCTGGACTTCCCGCTGCAGGGCTTGCACGTCAAAATTCCAGTGGCCGTCGCAAAGCAGGGTGTGATAGCCCATGCCCAGGGCATAGGTCATGCTCCCGGCCACTGCCGCGCCCACCAGCGAACCAATGCCGGGGATGAACTTGGTCAGCTGTTCAAAGGCGAAGCGGCCAGCCACGCGTGCGGCCAGCGGACCCAGCAGTTTGGCGGCGAGATCGGCGCTGAGTTCGCGACCGTGCAGGGTGGTCAGGCGCATGAGCATGGCCACTTGGATGGGCATGATCAGCGCCGCATCGGGAATGGCCGGGATGGGTTGGGCAGCAGCAGCCGAGGCCATGCCGCTGAAGACGCGGACAATGCTTTCCGCCCTACCGTCCAACAATTCCCTGTCGCGTACGGCACGGGCGAAAAAGGTGCGCGCCGCGTCCGGCAGGAGGTCGAAGATCCGCCGCCTAAGCTCGGCAATGCCGTACTGATTGTCCAGGTCAGCGTAGTTTTCGCCATTGGCGCAGGGCAGAAGCTCGTCCACGCCAGGCAGGACGCTGGCCGCATAGGTCAGCCAATCTACGATGTTGCGCTCCTTATCCGTGGCAGGGGTGTCCAGGTCAAGGGAACTCGGCATCCAGTCCCTGGCCGGAGGGGCACAGTCAATCTTGGTGCCTGCGGCCAGCACGGGCAGGGGTTCGGAAAAATGCCGTTGCACTTCCAAGAGCAGACTGCTTTCGTAGTCCAGGCTGCGTTCCGGGCAGGGCACGGCCAGGAGGAGGACATGGGCGGCATCGGCCTGATCCAGAATCGTGTCCAGGCGTTCGTCGTGGCGACCGGCCTCGCCAACGCCGGGCATGTCCAGCACACGCAGGGGGATGCCATTGTCTTCGAGTTCATGGGGTGTGGGCTTCTGCGTCGTGGGCAGGACGCCCACCGGGGAAATGTGCCGTCCTGCAAGGGCGTTGATCAGGCTGGATTTGCCCGCGCCGGTTCGTCCGGCCAGCAGCAGCGTAGGCACGATGTCCGAATTGGGAAATTTCTCGGCAGCCGCCTTGAGCATGTCCGCCAGATCGTCAAAATGCAGCCTGCTTCTGATCCAGGCCAGTTGTTCGTCGGTGAGGATTCCTGAGAGCATCACAACTTCCCTCCGTGTGCGCGTTGGGCGCGGGCCTGCTCTTCCATCTTGTGGCCCTCTTGGCGCGCCTTTCTGTAGTTGTCCTTGAGCTGCTCGCGCACTTCCGCCGTGCTAGGTTTGAAGTTGTCGCGGGCGAAAAATTCCAGATACGTCATGCCAATGGCATAGGTCATGGGTCCAGCGATGCCAGCGCCGATGATGCTGCCCGCAATGGTGCCGATGCCGGGGAAGAAGTCCAGCAGGCTGGCCAGGGCCAGACGGCCCATGAAGGAGGCCGCCACCGGCGAAAGCAAATTGAAGGCCGTCTCCTTGGTCATCACCTTGCCGTAGATGTCCGCGATTTTGATGATCAGGGCAACCTGCAGTGCCGCCAGGGGGATGCAGTCCGCCAGGGGAATGGGCGTGAGGGCAATGGCCGCTGCCGTCACAGACGCGCCCCAGATGACCTTTTCCGCCAAGTCGCGCTTGTCCACATCCACGCGCAGGGCGCGCGCGGCGGCGTTCTGCACGGCAGCGGGCAAGCTGCGTACCACGGCGGCAGCGAGTGTGTCCAGGCCATAGCGGCCTTCCACATCCTCAAAGGATTCCCCGGCGCTGGTCAGCAGCACATGGCTGGTTCCGCAGGCCGTAGCCAGGGCAGCGGCCCATTCCACGATGGATTTTTCCTTCTGCGTGGACGGATTCGCAAGGTTGAGGGTCTGGGGATTCCATTCCCGCACCGGGTTGAACATGTCGATGCGGTTGCCCACGACCAGCAGGGGGAAGTCCGCGTCCACCTCGGCCACGGACTGCGCGAACTGTCGTTCGTACTCCCAGGCGCGGTCAGGTGCGCCCACGACCAGCAGGCCCACATGGGAGGAACTCAATTGGTTGAAAATGAAATCCAGCCTGTCCTGATGTTTGTCCGCCTCGCCGAAGCCAGGCACGTCGAGAATGCGCAGGGAGTTTTCGCCCAGGGTCCAGGCTTCTTCCTGCTCTTCCTGGGTGGTGGGTTCGGCATGGCCCACGCGGTTGACTTGTCGGCCCAGGAGGGCATTGATCAGGCTGGACTTGCCCGCTCCGGTCTTGCCGCAGACAACAATGCGCGGTTTTTCCCCCAGGCGCTGTTCTGTTTCTGCGATGATGCGGTCATGCTCGATCTGGGCGTCCTGCGGGGATGTCGTGGCTTGTGTGGAAGTTGTTGGCATATGAGGTCTCACTGTTTGCGGTATGGCTTGCATCCCTGGTAATGGGGTGTCGTCTACAATGACATAGAGGCCGGGTCTCAACATGCCATTCAGAACCCGGCTTCCTTCTGATGCCTGACGGCGAGGATTGTCACGGCTTCCGTCGTAGCGTCGCAATGGTAGAGAAGAACGTAGCCAGCATTGCCGAAAGGCACAGATAATTCCCGGTATTCCGGCTTCATACCGGTCGCCGGACGGCCTGCTTTGGGAAAACTCTCCAGGAGTTCCGCTTGCCGGAGGATGCTTGCCGCAGCTGCCCTAGCAGCGTCCGGGCTTTTCTCCGCCAGAAAGTCGTACATGCGTCGGACACAGACAAGCGCATGACGCGACCAAATGACTATAGATGACAATGCGGTGGCTCCACGTCATCGCCTTCTGCCAGTCGGGCAAGCCAGTCCTTTGCCTCGTCGTTGGTCAGGTGTAGTCCGGTCATTTGGTATTCCTCCCATGCGGCAATGCCTTCCCGTCGCCAGGCATCACGTTTCTCCTCACGATCCACATAACCCTCAATGGCCTGGAGCATGAGCGCGTGGGCGCTCCTCTGTCGGGTTTTGGCGAGATTGGCCAGTCGCACATGGAGGGCGACAGGCATCTTGACGCTGGTATTGACGAGTTCTTTCATTGGCGTTACCTCAGAGTAAATTTTTACTGCTTCGTACCACTCTGTCAAGAAAAGGTCTTTCCCTTTGTTTCCCAACGCGCGTCCTCACAGCTTGGTGATGTCGCGGGGAATTTTCTTAAAGGTCACGCCCGTCAGTCTGTCCGCGCCCAGATGGCAGACATCCGCGTAGATGAAGTTGCCGTCTCGCCAGGGCCGTAGACGGGACAGAAAAGCATAGTCCAGCGTCGTTACGGAGTCCGGCACGTAGTAAAACTCGTCGTCCACAGCACCGTAGCCGTCGATGATGCACGTGACGCGTCCGGCGTAGCGCAGTTGCAGGGCCTTGAGGGCTTCCAGATTGTCGCCGTGGATGATCATGTTGTCCGCCTCCGGCGCACCGTGGACGAAACGCCGTTCCAGCACCCGGAAGGGCACGTCGTTGTGGTGGCTGACAACCTTGGCTTTTCCCATCCAGTCGAGAAAGGGCATGGCTGACTCCGGCGTAGTGTTCTGCTCTCTGGAACTGTCTGGCAGGGAGCATATTGCCACAAAGGCATTCCGTTAGAAGGAATTTACGACATCAAGACGTTGGTTTTTGTTCTGCGGCCAGTTGGCAGGCGGCGCGCAGGCCGAGTTCATAGCTCAAGACGCCGAAGCCGCAGATGCTCCCCACGCAGACCCTGGCCAGCACGGACTCGTGGCGGAAGGGTTCGCGGGCGTGGACATTGGACATATGCACTTCCACCACGGGGATGCTGAGGATGTCCAGGGCATCAGCCAGGGCGTAGCTGTAGTGCGTCCAGGCGCCGGCATTGATGACCACGGCGTTGACGGGTTCATCCAGAGCGCGGTGGATGCGCGTGATCATCTCGGCCTCGCTGTTGGTCTGGAAGTGTTCCGTGCTGACGCCGAGTTCAATGGCCAGCTGATCCAGCCTGGCCACAATGTCTGCCAGGCTGGCCGTGCCGTAGTGTTTGGGGTTGCGTCGACCGAAGAGGTTTAGGTTGACGCCGTGCAAGATAAGGATGTGCATGGCTTGCTCCTCCTAGATGAGGATTCGGTTCAGCTGCTGAGCGCATTTTCCAGGGCCTGGCGGGCAGCCTCGGGCAGGGAACGTCCTGTCCAGAGGCGGAATTGGGCATTGGCCTGGCCGTAGAACATTTCCAGACCGCCTATGCAGCGGCGACCGGTCTGGCGCGCTTGGCGCAGAAAGCGCGTTTCCAGGGGATTGTACACAATGTCGTAGGCCAGGCCCTCGGGCGGGGCCGGGCAGAGGGTGAAATCGTAGGGCGTTTCGGCTTCTGTGGCGCCGTGCATGCCCAGGGGCATGGCATTGATGACGAGACGAACACGCGGTTCGTGGCGCTCTTTCCAAGGCAGGGGCACAAGGCCAAATTCCTCGGCCAGGGGCAGATGCCTCTTGTCCGAGGGCGTCGTCACGTAGACCGTGGCCGGACGCCGTGCTTCTGGCAGGGAGGTCAGGCCCAGGGCCACGGCCCTGGACGCGCCACCGGCCCCTAGGACAAGGGCGGCTTCCCCGGCCAGACATTCCTGTTCCAGGGGGGCGAGAAAACCGGCAATGTCCGTGTTCTCGCCGCACAACTGTCCATCCTGCCAGAAGAGGGTGTTCACGGCTCCCGCCCGTTTGGCCAGTGGCCGCACTGCGTCAATCAGGGTCAGGATGGGCGTTTTGTGCGGGATGGTTACGGAACAGCCCTGGATGCGCAGCAGGCGCACGCTGTCCACAAAGAGGGGCAAGCGTTCGGGCGGCACTTCCCAACGCTGGTAGAGGGCGGGCAGGCCCAGATCGGCGAAGGCCGTGTTGTGCAGCAGGGGGGAGAGACTTTGGGTCAGAGGCCAGCCGATGACGCCATAGAGCTGGGTGCTTCCTTCAATGCGATGGCAGTGCATGCGTGTCTCCCGGGAAAAACGTGCAGACCGTGCGGCAAAAATTGCCGTCACGGTCAGCATACGCCCCGAGAGGCATGTCCGCAACAGTCAGTCTTTTTCCGGCGCAACAAAAGTATAGGCGAATTTCCCCTGAGTCTGCGTAAAATGCACCGCGCCAGGATTGGGGAAGTGCCCGCCCAGGATAAGCGTATCGCTGTTGGCAAAGCGTTCGAGAATGCTGCGGCGCGTTTGCTTGGCCAGGTTTTGATCCGAGTCCCAAATGACAGCCACATCTGGGTTGGCGGTCTGGACAGCCAGGCAGTGTAGGAAATCCCCGGCCAGGAGGATGCTTTTTCCCCCTTGAGTGAGGAGAAAACCCGTGTGGCCTTGGGTATGGCCTGGCATGGGGATGGAGATAAGCCAGGGGAAAAGCCGTTCTCCAGCCCTGAAGAGGTGGATATGGCCTTCGTAAAGACGCGCAAAGCGTTCGGCATTGTCAAAGCACGAAGCCATCGAGGTCGGCGCAGACAATGTGTTCTTTCTGTCCGTCCAGAAACGGTACTCAGACTGTTCTACATAGACTTTGGCCTGCGGAAAGGTTTTCTCTTCCCCGGAGAACAGCCCGCCCACATGGTCGCCGTGCATGTGGGTCAGGAGTATTTTTGTCACGGCCCCCGGTTCCAGGCCAAGCTGCTTTAGCAGTGCAAGGGTTTGCCCCTTGTGCGCCGCTCCATTGCCCGTGTCCACAAGGATGCAGTCTGTGGGTGTTTTGAGGAGAAAGGTCAGGAACATGGCCGGGCAGATACCGCCGTGCAAGGTGTTTTCCAGCAAGGTCTTGTCCGCCCCCACCAGAGCCTTGGCCGGTACCCCACCTGGCTGGTCAACAAGGCGCATAACCGTGATGTCGCCTGCCTTGTATGTCCAGATGGCATCGCTGGCCAGAACGCTTTGTAGGCTGGCGAGGAGAAGAATGCCAGTCAAAGCAAGAATAGACGCATTTTTGCGCATAGAAGCTCCTTGGTTGACTCCAGGGGAAGACTGCCATACTGGCCGAAAGCCCAGCGCGGCTTTCGGCCACGAGCGACTGGACTCAGCGCTTGAGTTCCAAGGCTCTGCGCAGCATTTCGTCAGACGTGGTCACAACCTTGCTGTTGGCCTGAAAGCCGCGCTGGGTGATGATCATGTCAACCATTTCTGCAGCCACGTCCACGTTGGAGTGTTCAATGTTGTAGGCGGCGATCTTGCCGAAATTGGCCGTTCCGGCCTCGCCTATGAAAATTTCTCCGCAGTCCGCCGTGGCCGAAAAGAGGTTGGAACCCTCGCGGTGCAGATTATATTCGCTGGTAAAGCTGAATAAAGGAATCTGGTAGAGATTGATATTCTTATTATTGGAATAGCTGCCGACCACCATGCCGTCGTTGTTGATGGTAAAGTTGTTCAACATGCCTTCGGGGTAACCGTTCTGTGAGGACTCGTATGTGGTCGGCGCAGCACCAGCGTAATTGACCGTGGCCAGCGCACTGACTGCGGCGTCCTGGCCCATGCTCGCCAGCCTAGCGGCATCAGTACCCACATCGGCAGCCGTCCCGCTGGCCTGCCAGGTTCCTGTGGAGCGGATACCGAAGTCAACGCTCACGGTGGAACCCGCAGTCTGCATCTGGGGCAGACCATCGGCTGAGAGGGAAGCCGGACTCCAGGCCGAGAGGTCTACGCCTCCTTGGTCGTTGAGTCCCGTACCGTTGGGGGTGTAGGCGGACATGTCTTGCAGTTCTCCGCTGGCAGAGAAGGTCAAGGTGCCGGCCATGACCGGCAGGTCGGCATCGTCGCTTTCGGATGTAATCACATATTCCACCACACTGGCGCCATTACCTGAGGTGGGAGCGCTATCAAAATAGATGTTCGCCTCCCTGGGCGTGCCGGCGGCGTCATAAAGGGTTATGCCTGTGCTGTAGCCGCTGGCCGTAGCGGCAATGGGGGGCGTTGCGCCGGAGGCATACTGTTGCAGCAGGGAGAAGTAGGGATTGTCAAGGCTGACGCTATGTTCCTCGCTTTGGCCCAGGTTGCAGCTCAAGGAAATGGCCGTGGTGGCGCTGGCGGGCATGATGGCGCTCTTGTCCAAGGTAATTTCCCCTAGGCCGCCACGAGAACCGTCGGCCTGCATCTGGTAGCCCATGAGAGCTAGACCTTCAGGATTGCGCAGCACACCTTGATTGTCCGAGCGGAAGTCGCCAGCACGGGTATAATACTCGCGGCCCTGCGCGTCCTTGACCTGGAAGTAGCCCGAGCCATTGATGGCCAGATCCGTCACCGTATTGGTGGCTTCGAGCGCACCCTGCTGGAAGATGGTGCGCACGTCATTGACAAAAACGCCTTCGCCCTTTTGGCCGAGGGCCACGCGGGAATCTTCCTGGGCCTGCCACCAGTCGCCGATGTTGGCCTGTTGGGCGTACCAGACGTCGGCAAACTGGATGTCCTGACTCTTGTAGCCAATGGTGCTGACATTGGCGAGATTGTTGGTGACGACGTTCATGCCATCGCCAAGTGCCTTCATGCCGGTTGCGCCGATGTATAATGCTGCTCTCACAGGTAGCCTCCAACACTGGGGGAAAATCTTTCCCTTTTTCACCGGAGCAGGTCGCTGCCGGCTTCGGACATTGTTGCGCGCCTTGCACGGATTGCTCAAGAAACGCTTCTTTGCAAGGCACAGGGCGGAAAGGAAATTTCTTCCTCTCCGCCCTGTAAGTAGCACATAGTGTGCCAGCGCGCTTGGAGCGACTTGTGTCGGCGAGTCTGGAGCGCCCCCGACGGAAGGCGAAGCCTGCGCTGTACTCAGAACTTGGCGCGGGCCTTGGCAAAACCGTCGGCTGCGTTGCGGATGACCTTTTCGTCCACGCAGAAGGCCAGACGGAAATAGCCAGGGCAGCCAAAGCCGGAGCCGGGCACGGCCAAGACGCGCTCTTCAAGAAGGGTGTTGACAAAGGCCACATCGTCGCCGCCAGGGGCCTTGGGGAAGAAGTAGAAGGCGCCGCCGGGCATGTGGAATTCATACCCGGTCTGGCGCAGAACTTCGGCCATGGCCTTCCTGCGTGCGGCGTACACTTCCACAGCCACCTGGCTGCCCAGAGCGGCGGCCATGAGGTGCTGGCCAATGACTGGCGGATTGACAAAGCCCAGGATGCGGTTGGTCAGGGCCAGGGCGGCCATGAGTTCGGCTTTTTCCGGCAACTGCGGGGAAACAACGGCATAACCCACGCGCTCGCCAGGCAGGGAAAGATTCTTGGAAAAGGAACTGATGACCACGGCATAGGGGTAGAGCGGCAGCACCGAGGGCACACTTGCGCCGTCATAGGCCAGGAAACGGTATGGCTCGTCCGCCACCAGCCAGATGGGCTTGCCGTATTGCCGACTTTTGCGTTCCAAAAGGCTGACAATGTCCTTGAGGACGTCCAGGCTGTACACGGCTCCGGTGGGGTTGTTGGGCGAATTGATGAGGAGGATGCGCGTTTGCGCTCCTACGGCATCCTCTAGGGCTTGCACGTCCGGGGCAAAATCGTCCTTGCGGCTCATGACGGCGCGGAAGGTGCCGCCGTGGTTGGCCACATAGAAGCCGTATTCCACAAAATAGGGCGCAATGCCCAGCATCTCATCCCCGGGATTGATCACGGCACGTAAAAAAGCATTGAACATGCCGGCGGCGCCGCAGCCGAGTATGACGTCTTCGGCGCCGAGGGCCAGGCCCTGTTCCCGCGCCACAGAGGCCGCCAGCTTCTCTCGTGCCCAGGCAAAGCCGCCATTGGGCATGTAGCCAAAGGCAAAGGGTTCCTCCGCATGGGCGGCAAAGGCGCGCAAGCCCTCTGCCACTGCCGCAGGAGCGGGCAAATCAGGGTTGCCCAGGCTGAAATCATACACCTTGTCCGCACCGTAGCGGGCTTTGAGCTGTCCGCCGGCCTCGAACATGCGCCGAATCCATGAAGCGTTGCGCATGTAGCCAGCCACACTGTCAGCTAGAATGGACATACATCACTCCCGGTTGTTGTCTTTGTGGAAACTATGGGATATACTTCCCCAGGTGGAGAAACCGTATCTGTCACAATGGAGGCATTCATGCAAGGTATGGTTTGCGGCGCGGCCCGCGTTTTTTGTCTTTTTACCCTGTGCGCGGCCATGCTCTTGCCCGCATGCGCATTCAGGGATGAAGCCGATGATGTCCAAGAGGGTATGCGCATCCGCGTTGATCTGCGGGAGGAACACCGCTGTTCGCGCATGTCGCCGGCCATTTATGTGAGTGACGCCCCCGAAGGCACGGCCTACTACGATGTCCGTCTTGTGGAAATCCAGAGCGAGGCACAAGAAGTTTTCCTCGGCGGCGGCGCCTGGGAACATGACGGAACGGGACTCATACCCGAGGGCGTACTCACACGCCACTATCGCGGCCCTTGCCCTGCTTCCGGCAGAACAGGCAACTATGCCTTTGTGGTGTCCGCCATGAGCCGGAAGAGCATGCAGCCCCTGGCCGTGCGCCTTTACCGCTTTACCCAGGAATGAGCGCAGCCCGCGTAGGCTGTGAGACCGCCGCAGAGCGGTCTTTTTTTTGCTGCAGCCTGCCTCAGTCTGGACGCACACTGGCAGAGGAAGGAGCCTTGCGGCACAGCCTGAGCCTGCCTGGCTCAATCCTCACTACCGTGGTTTTCCGGCGGTAGCGTCGCCAGCGTATCCGTAAGGATGCGCCGTCGCCCGGGTTTGGGCTGTTCCCCTAGATTGACCTGCGCACTGGCGTGAGAACCGCGGCTGCTTGGGATTTTGGGTTCCGGCAGGGTATTGTACAGGGTCCAGAAGGCCGGGTAGAGAGCGGTCATGATGCCAGGATTGCCCAGTTTCAGGTGCGGACTGGCGCAGGCAGTCAGCGCCAGAGCCAGGGTCCAAGCAGGACTGGGGGCATTCCAGATTGGGTGTGGAATATCTTGTGCATTTTTACACAAGAGGCCATCCGCGTCTTTTTCCAGGCCCACAGCGTGCAGGAAGCCTTCGATTGTGGCCGACGTGAGCGTATTTTCGGACTCGTCCAGGTCGACGGCAGGCAATGGGTCGTTGCCCGTAGAATCCACGCTCAGGTTGAGCGCTGCTGGCAGTCGCGTTGGTGTGCCGCGCAGGGCCGCGCTGGCGGTCAGAGCCAGAAGCAAAGGGGTCGGCAAGAGGTTGGCCATATCGTCCAGGTCGGGCAGGGACTGCAGCCTGTTCATGCTGTGCGCCCAGATGCCCGTGTCACGCACGTCCAGATTCAGGCCACAAATCCGCAACAAGTCCAGTCCGGCGCGGTCGTCCGCATGGTGGGAGAAGCGGCCATCGAGACGCACCTCCCCACCCAGAACCAGGGGCAGGGCCAGGAGAAAAAGGGCCAGCTCAGGCTCCATGTCCAGCTCCGGTCGCTCCGGCAGGTGCAGGGGTGTAGGATGTAGGTGTGCCATGTGTCCGTCAAGAGCGATGTCCGCTCCTGCCTGGCGCAGGATGGGCACAACGCCATTGAGAATGCTGTCGGCCTGGGCATGGCCGGAAAGATCCAGGCTGAAGTCGTGTTCATAGCCCGGAGCAGCCAAAAGAAGGCCCTGGGCCAGCTCGCCGGGCACGTCCGTCGGCAGGGCGATTTTCTCCGGCAGCATACCGGAACATTCCACGCGCGCCGGCAAGCCACGGCTCGTGGGGATGACGGGCACAAAGCGTGCGCCTAGGGTCGGCAGGAAGTGTTGGAGGGAAGAAAAATCGCGGAGCTGTAATTCGGGTCCGCCCATGAACTTGGCCCTCGAGGGACGCCCGAGGTAGTGTCCGAGCAGGAGGTAAAAATTCCAGGCGCTGTCGCCGACATGCAGCACCCTGTCCGCTGCGGCCAGGGGAGCGGAGGGGCGGGCTAGAACCGAATCGCCGTCGCGGGTCAGACGGGCGCCAGCCTCGTTGAGCATGCGGATGCAGTCCACGAGGGGGTCGTTCATCAAGCATGGCCCGAGACACAGGCCCTGGCCCGTGGCGGCGGCCAGCATGAGCCAGGCACGGCTGTCGCGGCAGGATCCAGGGCAGGCAAGGTGCAGGCGCACGGGTTTTTGGGCCGGGGCAAGGTTGAAGGCCGTGCGCGGCTGTTCTCGACTCGCTGGGAGTTGAGCTTCTTCGCCTTCCATAGCGCTGGGCCGCGGCAAAAATTCCAGCTGCTGCATGAGGGCAAAGAAACGTCCGGAAAGACGGGGGTCACGACTCACGCGTGCTGCGGCACTTTCCCAGGCTTCACGCAAAAATTTTTCGTCAGCTGTGGACAACCTACCAGTGGAAGCGCGCATTTTGGCAAGGAGATTGCTACGGCGCAGCAGCAGGCGCAGAATGTCACGATCCATGCTGCAGATAACTTCCCGCAGGGGTTTGCGAGCGCGCTTTTCCGCGTCAGCATTGCTTCGCACAGGGCGAAAACGCTGCTCGCCATGCGCACTTGGGCTGTCATCTGTGTCAGAGTTCCTTCGCGCAGGGCGGAATCGTTGCTCGTCGTGCGCACGTGTGCTGTCGTCTGTCATGTGAACCGCCAGGAATATGTTTGGTTGCCAATCACCAAGGTAGCCCGAAAATTACGCGCTGGCAAGACGTTCGCCCATAGCCAACAAGTACAGCCTTGGCAATGCTTGGGGGGAAAATGCTCTGGACTGGCGGCGAAGTCAAAGGCTATTTCTTCCACAAGCCCTTCCTTGAGTCTGAGCCGCACGGCTCCTCAGGGCACGGTGACAAAGGCAGGGGGCGGATGGTTTCGACTGTGGAGGGAAACGTCCATTCCTCGGGCTGGGCGACGAGGACACTTTTTGAGAATTTTTTCCGAATTTCCTAAAGATTATTTCCCACAGGACTTGACTCGAAGGGCAGGTGCTTGTTATTAAATGCGCAAGCAATACGCCCGGCCTTCGTTGTGGAGGCACTCGGCTGCGCCCGGCAAGGCTGAGCTTTGCCGCGTGTCTCGCCGATTGAGGCTGGTTTCAGTAACATCCCAAAATGAAACTTGGAGGATACGTATGCCTACGTTTGTCGATCCGTCCAAATGCGACGGCTGCAAGGGTGGCGAAAAGACGGCATGCATGTATGTTTGCCCCAACGATCTGATGATCTTGGACGACAAAGAAATGCGCGCCTACAATCAGGAACCCGACGCCTGCTGGGAATGCTATTCCTGCGTGAAAATTTGCCCGCAGGGCGCCATCACCGCTCGCCCCTACGCGGACTTCGCCCCCATGGGCGGCACCTGTATCCCCATGCGTTCGGCTGACTCCGTCATGTGGACGGTCAAATTCCGCAATGGCAGCGTGAAACGCTTCAAGTTCCCCATTCGCACCACGCCGGAAGGCAGCATCAAGCCCTTTGACGATCCCAAGGGCAGCGCCACGCTGGAAGACAATCTGCTGTACACGGAAACAGCTCTTGCCACGCCCAAGGAGTGCCTTGGCAAGAAGGTTGACGTGGCTGAAGCTGACAAAACCCTGACCTTTTAACGAACAGCGTGCGCGAAAGGAGAAATCACTATGCCGATGCTTCCCGTGAATGAAGCGAACAAAGGTATTGCCCTGGCCGAACCCGCTGTCAAGGAACACGACGTTGACATCCTCATCGTGGGCGGCGGCATGGGCGCTTGCGGTGCCGCATATGAAGCGGCCCGCTGGGGCAAAGACAATGGCGTGACCAACATCATGCTCTGCGACAAGGCGGCCCTGGAGCGTTCCGGCGCCGTAGCCCAGGGCCTGTCCGCCATCAACACCTACATTGGCACGGACAACAACAATACGCCGGATGACTATGTGCGCATGGTGCGCACTGACCTCATGGGCATCGTGCGTGAAGACCTCATCTTCGATGTGGGTCGGCACGTGGATGATTCCGTGCATCTGTTTGAGGACTGGGGTCTGCCCTGCTGGATTAAGAAAGAAGACGGCGTCCATAACATGAATGGCGCTGACGCCAAGGCTGCGGGCAAGAGCCTGCGCAAGGGCGATCGTCCTGTGCGTTCCGGCAAATGGCAGATCATGATCAACGGCGAATCCTACAAGTGCATCGTGGCCGAGGCCGCCAAGAATGCTCTGGGTGAGGATCGCTATATGGAGCGCATCTTCATCGTGAAGCTGCTCCTGGACGCCAAGGAACCCAACCGCATTGCCGGTGCTGTGGGCTTCAGCACGCGTACCAATGAAGTGCATATCTTCCGCGCCAATGCCATGCTGGTGGCCTGCGGCGGCGCCGTGAACATCTATCGTCCCCGCTCCACAGGCGAAGGCATGGGCCGCGCCTGGTATCCTGTTTGGAATGCCGGTTCCACCTACACCATGTGTGCCCAGGTCGGTGCCGAAATGACCATGATGGAAAACCGCTTCGTGCCCGCCCGCTTCAAGGACGGCTACGGACCGGTGGGCGCGTGGTTCCTGCTGTTCAAAGCCAAGGCCACCAATGCCAAGGGCGAAGACTACTGCGTCACCAACAAGGCCATGCTCAAACCTTACGAGGATCGTGGCTACGCCAAGGGTAAGGTCATCCCCACCTGCTTGCGTAACCACATGATGCTTCGTGAAATGCGCGAAGGCCGCGGTCCCATCTACATGGACACCAAGACCGCTCTGCTGAACACCTTCGCCACCATGAACGAAGAAGAGCAGAAGGATCTTGAGTCCGAAGCTTGGGAAGACTTCCTCGACATGTGCGTGGGCCAGGCCAACCTTTGGGCTGCCTGCAACACGGCGCCTGAAGAGCGCGGCTCCGAAATCATGCCCACCGAGCCATATCTGCTCGGTTCGCATTCCGGCTGCTGCGGCATCTGGACCTCTGGTCCGGACGAAGACTGGGTGCCCGCTGATTACAAGATCAAGGCCGACAATGGCAAGGTCTACAACCGTATGACCACGGTCAACGGTCTGTTCACCTGCGCCGACGGCGTGGGCGCTTCTGGCCACAAGTTCTCCTCTGGTTCCCATGCTGAAGGCCGTCTGGCTGGCAAACAGCTGGTGCGCTGGGTCGTGGATCACAAGGACTTCAAGCCCAGCATCAAGGAGAGCGCTGACGACCTGAAGAAGGAAATCTACGCCCCGTACTACACCTTCCTGGAATTCAAGGGCGCGTCCACTGACCCTGTGGTCAATCCCAACTACATCACGCCCAAGAACTTCATGATGCGCCTCATCAAGTGCACGGACGAATACGGCGGCGGCGTGGGTACCTACTACAATACCTCCAAAGCCCTGCTGGATACCGGCTTCTGGCTCATGGACATGATGGAAGAGGACTCCAAGAAATTGGCAGCTCGCGACCTGCATGAACTGCTGCGTTGCTGGGAGAACTACCATCGTCTGTGGACCGTGCGTCTGCACATGCAGCACATCGCCTTCCGCGAAGAAACCCGTTATCCCGGTTTCTACTATCGTGCAGACTTCATGGCTCTGGACGACAGCAAGTGGAAGTGCTTTGTGAATTCAAAGTTTGATCCCGCGACCGGCAAGACAACTGTCTTCAAGCGTCCTTACTATCAGATCATCCCCGCATAGTCGGCGGCGCTGATCACTCTCGGGGCGGCCCGCAAGGCCGCCCCTCTTGTGTCGGCACATGTCAGGACAAGGATTTCGTCCGGGATCTTGGCATGTTGATGAACGGCGCATCTTACCCCCAAACATGGGGGGCGGCCCGCAGGTCAGGCCCGGCCAGTAGCCGATGAATCTTGGCGCAGCGGGCGTCATTTTGCGGCGGGAGGCCGTTTCCTTCTTCAGCCGCTATGCAACAATGCAGGAGGATATCAAGGATGTCCAATGCCATTCTCGTCGTGGGCGGCGGCTTTGCAGGCCTCACTGCCGCCATTGAAGCGGCGGAACTGGGTCACGACGTCTTTATCGTCGAAAAATCGCCTTGGCTCGGAGGGCGTGTGGCCCAGCTCAACAAATATTTCCCCAAACTCTGCCCGCCCTCCTGCGGCCTGGAAATCCAGTTCCAGCGCATCAGGAAAAACCCGCACATCAAATTTTTTACCCAAGCTGAAGTCGTCGGTTTCTCCGGCGTCAAGGGCGATTACAACATTCGCGTTCGCATCCAGCCGCGGCATACGCCTGCGCACAACGTAGAGTTCAGTTTGCTGGCCTCAAGCCTGCAGGGCGAAGTGGCCAGCGAGTTCGATTTCGGCTTGTCTTCGCGCAAGGCTCTCTACAAGGCCATGCCCTTTGCCTATCCGAACCGCTATGTCCTGGACACGGCTGCACTCTCCAAGTCTGACGCTGCGCGCATCGCTGGCGACAAGTTTCTCAACGTGGACGAACAGCCGCGCGAAGTGGAATTCAACGTGGGTGCCGTGGTCATTGCCACGGGCTGGAAGCCCTATGACGTGACCAGGCTGACGAATCTTGGCGCTGGCAATGTCAAGAACTGCGTTTCCAATATGCAGCTCGAGCGTTTGGCTTCGCCCTTCGGCCCCACGGGCGGACGCATTGTCCGGCCCACGGACGGCAGGGTGCCGAACCATGTGGCCTTTGTGCAGTGTGCCGGTTCGCGCGATCAGAACCACTTGAACTACTGTTCCTACATTTGCTGCATGGCCACGTTGAAGCAGTGCCTGTACATGGCCGAGCAGAATTCACAGACGCAGATTACCGTCTATTACATAGATTTGCGCGCGCCAGGACGCTATGTGAAGGTGCTGGAAAAGGTTCAGGCCCTGCCCAACGTCCATTTTGTCAAGGGCAAGGTGGCCGATGCCGCGCAGGCACCTGGCGACAAGGTGCATATAGTGGCCGAAGACGCCGTGCGCGGTGAAAAAATGACCCTGGACTATGACCTTGTGGTTCTGGCCACGGGAATGCAGCCCACGCTGGCTGTGGACAAAACGGCCCTGCCTCTGCCCTTGGACGAAGACGGCTTCATCGTGGGGGGAGAGGAAGCGGGCATTTTCGCCGCAGGATGTGCGCGTATGCCGCTTGACGTGATGCGCTCCGCGCAATCCGGTACAGCCGCCGCCCTGAAGGCGGTACAAACGGTGAAAGGGAGGTAGGCGGCATGGCTGGTAAGATTGGCGTCTATTTTGACCAGCAGAATATCGGCGGAGGTCTGGATGTGTCCGCCTTGGCCGAACAGACAACCAAAAAATGGGGCGATCTCACGCCTGTGGTTAAGGTTGTCCCCCTGTTGGCCTGTGCTTTGGACGAGATTAAGGCCGACATCACGGCCCAGAATCTCGATGGCGTCTTGCTCTGCGGGGCATCGCCGCGTGTGGATTCGGATCTCTACCGTTTGCCGGTACAGGTGGAACATGTGAACCTGCGCGAGCAGTGTGTGCAGTCCTACAGAAATCCCGACAGAAGCCCCGTGGATGTGGCGCACGGTGCGCCTGTCCTGCTTGCCGCCATGGCCCGTGACTATGTGAATATGGGCGTGGTCAAGCTGCAGAAGAGTTCTGTGCCGGACTCGGCGGCCATCAGCGGAACCCCGCGCATCCTCGTCATCGGCGGCGGCTGGACGGGCCTCACGGCAGCATTGGAGGCTGCGGCTACGGGCTATGAGGTCGTCCTCGTAGAGAAAGCCGACAAACTTGGCGGCGCGGCCAACAACATCCCCACTGCCTCACCCCTGGCCGCCCCGTGGACGGACAAGCAGCCTCTCAATCTGTCTGAAAAAATTGCCAAGGTGGCTGCTAACGACAAAATTACTGTGCATCTCAATGCTCACATGGAAAAGCTCGAAGGCCAGCCAGGGGAGTACACGGCGAGCATTGCGACTCCTGGCGGCACACAGAGTGTGGCCGTGGGCGCTGTGGTTTTGGCCACCGGCTGGCTTCCCCTGGATCACAAGTTCCTCGCGCCCATGGGCCTCGGCCAGAGCGACAAGGTCGTAGATGCGGCTACATTCGGTAAAATGCTCGTGGAGGGCAAGGTTCGCGCCAAGCGTATTGCCTTTGTCCTGGACACGACCTTGGCCGAGGAGGCCGTGAAAAAGGCCGCTGCAGCGGCGGCAGCTGCTCCAGAGGAGCCTCAGGCCGAAGCGGCTCAGGCGGACGAAAAGGAAGAAAAGGTCTTTGTCAAGGAAGACCTGGAAAGCATTCGCCACTTGCAGTACTCCAATGCCGTGAACAGCGTGGGTATGCTGCGTTTGGCCAACATTGTCTGTGAAAAATCCAACGACGCCTGCCAGGCATTCATTATCTATAAAAATATGACAGTGCCTGGCATCTTGGAACGTTTCTATAAGAAAATGCAGGATCGCTTGGGCGTGATGATGACCAAGGCTGACGTGACGGCTATTACCGAGGCTAGCAACCACATGGTCGTCTCCTGCCAGAACACCCTGCTCGGCATGGATTTTGATTTGGATGTGGATCTGGTTGTCCTGCCCACCGGTCTTGTGCCGACGACGGCTAAGGAAGTGACCGTAGGTTTTGCCTACCGCCAGGGTCCTGATTTTCCGGATTTGCAGCTTTTTGATGGTTTTGCCGATTCCAACTACATCCGCTTCCCCTACGAAACCCGGCGTACGGGCGTGTATGCCGCAGGCTGTGTTCGCCAGCCTCTGACTCTGGATGCCTGCGAGGAGGACGCCAAGGGCGCTGTCCTCAAGGCCATCCAATGCATTGAGGCAGCTAGTCATGGCGTGGCCGTGCATCCGCGCTCCGGCGACAACTCCTATCCGGTGTTCAATTTTGTGCGTTGCACCCAATGCAAACGCTGCACTGAAGAATGTCCCTTTGGAGCACTGGATGACGACGAAAAGGGTACGCCCAAGCCCAATCCGGCACGGTGCCGCCGTTGTGGCACGTGCTTCGGCGCCTGCCCCGAACGTGTCATTTCTTTTGCCAACTATAATATTGACCAGATTGGCTCCATGATCCGAGAAGTTCAGGTGCCCAAGGACTTCAAGGCCGATGGGCCGCGGGTACTCATTCTCGCTTGCGAAAACGATGCTTATCCTGCCGTGGACATGGCTGGTTCGCGCAACAGAACCTGGAGTCCCTATTGCCGTATCATTCCCGTGCGTTGTTTGGGTTCGGTGAATGCCATCTGGATTTCCGATGCCATGAGCAAGGGCTATGACGGCGTCATGCTGCTCGGCTGCAAATACGGCGATGACTATCAATGTCACTTTGTCAAGGGGTCGGAGATATGCTCGCGCCGCAAGGAGAACATCGCCGAGACGCTCAATCGCCTTGGCGTCCAGCCGGAGCGCGTTGAGCAATTTGAAGTGGCCATTGACGAATACGACAAGGTTCCCGGCCTGATCGACAGTTTTGTCGATCGCATCATGGCCATGGGACCCAACCCGTTCAAGGGCATGTAGGAGGAAGTCTCGCATGGCTCAATGTGCTATCAAACCTGATGTGGACTTTGTCAGGGAGCTGCAGGAAGCAGGCGCTGACTCCCTGAAGAAATGCTATCAATGCGCAACTTGCTCTGTGGCCTGCCCCCTTTCGCCGGCCAATGCGCCGTACCCGCGCAAGGAAATGGTCTGGGCCTCTTGGGGCTTGAAGGACAAGCTCATGGGCGATGCCGACCTGTGGCTCTGCCACAACTGCGGCAACTGCTCTGACCTCTGCCCAAGAGGAGCCAAGCCGGCGGACACGCTGAGTGCTGCGCGCAATATCATCTATCGGGATTTGTTAGAACCGAGCTGCATTGGCAAGCTCATGAGCAAACCCTCGGGACTGCCCATGCTCTTTGCCATACCAGCCGTGCTTTGGCTTGTGGTCTGGGCCATTCGTGCCAGCATTGTGGGCGCATGGTTCCCCAGAGCAGCTGACGGACGTATTGTCTTTGGCCAGATTTTTTACGGCGATTATACCATTGACCCCATATTCATGCTGACCTTTTTTGGGGCTTTGTTCATTATTGGACGCGGGGTGGTCAAGCTCTGGGGTATGTTCAAACCAGAAGGCAAGATGGCCGTGATCGGCAAAAAGCGTTGTTGGCTCTTGCATCTTTGGGATGTGATCTGGGATGAGGTCATCACGCACAAGAAGTTCAGCGATTGCGAAGACGGACCCAACACCGGCAAAACGCGCTACAATCGTCAGGTTGGTCATCTTCTTCTGGTTTACAGTTTTTGTATTTTGGCCTTTGTCACCGCCGTTGTGGCCGGCGGGCATTGGCTGGGAAAAATCTGGCCTGTGATCAGTATTGAAACGCCCATGCCGCTGACATTTCCGGTCAAACTGCTGGCAAACTTTGGGGCCATATTGCTTTTGGCTGGCCTCGCCGTACTGACTGTGCGCCGTTGGCTGCAAAATAATGAGAATCACGGCTCCAGTTGGCATGATTGGTATCTTCTGGGCATCATCTGGGCAGTGGCCCTCACGGGTGTCTTTGCACAGTGCTTCCGTCTGGCCGACTGCGTGGTCTTTGCCTTTATGGTCTACTATCTGCATCTGGTCTTTGTCTGGATGCTTTTCGCCTATCTGCCTTGGTCCAAACTGGGGCACTTTGTGTACCGCACGGCGGCTCTGGTATACGTCCGCATGTACGGGAGAGGGTAAATGGCTTGGCTCCCGCCTGCGGGCGGGGGCCGATTTGCAATCGCGTACAGCGCGAATGTCTGTCATAAAAATCGTTCTCCCAGGAGGAGACCGCCATGTCTGATACAACACGCAAAGTTTTTCCCATTGAAACAGTGCTTGCCCTGGTCACGGGTAAGGAAGGCGTGGACATCAAGGAAATCGCCGGGTATGTGACTGGCCGATCCTTGACTTGTGATACTTGCGCCAAAGCGGTGGGGCCTTTTGCCGCTGCCTGGCTGGTGCGCTGTTTCCCAAAATTTGCGGATTTGAACTGGCTTGAGGGCCAGGCCTGGAATGCCTTTGTGAGCAGCGGGCGCGGCCTTCTTGGCGACAATGTCTCGCTGCCGGTCATGGACGGCGTAACAATGAATTTGTGCGCTCAGGTTCTGGATGCCTTGCAGGAAACCAAGGACAGCCTGAGTTCCCAAATTGCCGCCAATACCGCTCTCGAGGAGCGGGTGCGCGCCCTGGAGCCAGCCGAAGCCCGTGCCGCTGCCCTGGACAAGAAGGTTGGCGAGCTGGAGGACAAGGTCAAGGCCGTGAATGCCGACATGGGTGCCTTACGTCGCCAGGTGGCCGAATTTCAGGGCAAGGTGGCCATCAATCACGATGAACTCATGGAGACCATCAAAGACGCCATCAAGGACGGACTCAAGGGCATGGTCGTGGGCGGCGTTGCCGCAGGCGCTGCCGCTGTTGAAGGGGGAGATGCCGAAGCTGCAGCACCGGCAGAAAACAGTGTGCCGGATGACTTTGGCTTTGGCTCCTCAGGTGCAGACAGCGATGGTTTCGGCTTCTGATTTTCTTCGGATTTGACCATTGCGGATTGTATCTCTGATCCGCTGGGTTGCAACAATAGCGGCGCTGTCTCTGAGACAGCGCCTTTTTTTTCCCTTTAGGAGCAAGAGACGACGCTATAGCCGGCTGTAACAACCGCCTTGCGCAAATCTTCTGCGCTGACATCTTCAGCGCATTCCACTGTGGCCTGCTTGGCCTCCAGATTGACCTGGACACTTGTCACGCCTGTAATGCCGCGCAAGGCTTTTTCCACCGCAGCGGCGCAATGGCCGCACATCATACCCTCAATACCAAGTTTTTTTTGCATCTGACCCACCTTTGAACCCGTTGATGAAAAGGATTTGCCAATCATTTTCTAAAAAATATACAGAAAGCGCTGCTGCGTCAAGGCTTGCAAAGCCCTGGTGGAAGGGCTGGCGCAAGCAGAATGACAGAATGTCATTGCCCTCTTGCAAAAAAGAGGAAACAGGACTAAAAGAGTTTTTCACGTCACGCTGCAAGAAGGAGCGTTGCCCCACAATTTCTTGCAAGAACATGAGCAAACCGACGGTCAAGCGTGACCCATGACGCAAATACTCGTAAGGAATTTCTGATGAAAAAAAACATCCATCCCAAAGTCTACAATGCCACAATTACCTGCGCCTGCGGCCATGAAGAGCATGTGCTTTCGACCAAGGGCGAGCAGATTCATGTGGAAGTCTGTTCTTCCTGCCACCCCTTCTTCACTGGCAAGCAGCGTTTTCTGGACACTGCCGGACGCATTGATCGCTTCCGCAAAAAGTACGCCAAGTTTGAACAGAAATAGCCGCTCTGTGCTGCGTGTGCCTCTAAAGGGTGTCGACACTTCTGGCAGTCCCCAGACAGCAATGCCTTCCATCTTGTCCAGCATAACGCATGCTCTAGCGACTACTGCACCTATAGTCGGTGGACAGGCTGTCATGGAAGGCGTCATGATGCGTAATGGTGATGTCTACAGTCTAGCCGTACGTTGTGGCGACGGCAGCATTTGCGCACGGCGCTTCCCTTGGTTTTCCCTGACGCTGCGCCCCTGGCTCCAAAAGCCCTTTGTCCGAGGTTTTCCCGTACTTCTGGAAACTCTGATCAACGGCATCAAGGCATTAAACAAGTCGGTAGAAATCGTTGCCCAGGGAGAAGAAGAGGAAATATCTGCACGACAGCTAGCCGGAACTTTGTTTCTGTCCTTGTGCATGGCCATTGCATTGTTTATCCTCTTGCCGCATCTGCTTTCCATGGGCATGACGGTTCTTGGCCTGGGGGGGGATGTGGATGGGCTTTCCTTTCACGTCTGGGATGGCCTTTTCAAGACAGGCATCTTTGTGGGCTACATCAAGGCCATTGCCTGTGTGCCGGATATTCGACGTGTGTTTCAATATCACGGTGCGGAACACAAAGTGATTCATGCCTTTGAGCAGGGTGGCAACGTGGATCTGTACCGTGCGCGCGAATGCAGCCGCTTGCACCCGCGTTGCGGCACGACGTTTTTGCTCTTTGTGATTGCCATTTCCATTGCCTTGCACGCACTCTTGGTGCCCTTGCTCTTGCAGGCATACTGTCCGCAGACCTTGGTGCCAAGGCATGCGCTTACGGTCATGTTCAAGCTGCTGCTCATTGTTCCCATCAGTGCGCTCGCCTATGAACTCATTCGCTACGCGGCGCGCCTTCCTCAGAGCCTTTGGGCTACCTTGTTGCGTGCACCTGGACTGGCTTTGCAAAGACTGTCTACTTCTGAACCGGATGACAGTCAGCTGGACGTGGCCTTGGTTGCCCTGCGCGAAGCCCTGGGCACAGAAGATGGCCTGGCGGTGCGTACTGCGCCCTATACCCTCGGTTAGCGTTCTTTGCCTTATAAGCAAAAAAGGGCGTTGCCAGCGTGACGAGCTGCCATGCTTCGTCGGGAGAAAGTATGTTTGCCAAGTTGGAAGGTCTTGAAAAAAAATATCTGGAGTTGGAGCAGTCTCTGGCCGCTCCAGATGTCTTTGAAGATCAGGAGCGGTATCGCAAGCTCACCAAGGCCCATGCGGATTTGCAGTCTGTCGTTGAACTCTACAGGCGGCATACGCGTCTTGGCAAGGAGCTGGAGGAAAACCGCCTCCTTCTCCACGACGATGATCCGGAAATGCGCGAACTCGCCCAAGACGAGATACGGCGCATTGAGGAGGAACTGCCTGCGGTGGAACACGAACTCAAGGTCATGCTCCTGCCGACAGATCCCATGGATGAAAAAAATACCTTATTGGAAATCCGGGCCGGCACGGGTGGAGAAGAAGCAGCCCTCTTTGCCGCTGACCTTTTCCGCATGTACACGCGTTATGCCGAACTCAAGGGCTGGAAAACCGAAATAATGAGTTCATCGCCCTCAGAAACCGGTGGCTTTAAGGAAATCATCTGTCTCATCAGCGGTGTCAAAGTTTACAGCCGCCTGAAATTTGAGGCCGGTACGCACCGTGTGCAGCGTGTTCCGGTGACAGAAGCTCAGGGGCGCATCCATACCTCGGCGGCTACGGTGGCTGTGATGCCCGAGGCCGATGAAGTGGATGTGGAAATACGTCCGGAAGACCTGCGCATTGATATCTTTCGCGCATCTGGCGCTGGCGGACAGCATGTCAACAAGACGGAATCCGCCGTACGCATAACGCATTTGCCCACCAATACCGTAGTCACTTGCCAGGATGAACGATCGCAGCATAAGAACAAAGCGCGGGCAATGAAGGTTTTGGCTTCGCGCATTCTCGCCGCCGAGAGGGCCAGGCAGAATTCCGAACAGTCTGCGGATCGTAAGGCACAAGTGGGTTCGGGCGACCGTTCGGAGCGCATTCGCACCTACAATTTTCCCCAGGGCCGCTGCACGGATCACCGTATCAATCTGACCCTGTATTCCCTGGATCGCATCATGGAGGGAGAATTGGATCCGCTCGTGGAAGCTCTGGGCACGGCGGCACAAGCAGAGGCCCTCAAGGCCGAGGCGCAGTGATTTTTGCTGACCGCTGTGCCGTGGGCGACTGCCGCCGCAGGACAAAAAGGCGCATGGCAAATGCCTGGAGTACCCTGGCCGGCGTGACGCCATAGAGCAATGCCTCATGGGCTTCTTCGAGCCAACGGCTGGCATTGAGCTTGCCCATAGCGTCAAGAGGATTCAGCGCCGCATCCAAGGCGTTGACGTTCTGGCCAGCGATCAGCCTGCACAGCGTCCGCGAACACGAGAGCAGAAGCCGTGAGGCCACATCCTGATCTACGCTTCCCTTGAGCGCAGTTTTGTCCAAAAAGCCTGTGCCGTCGAGGACAAATTTCGCCAGCATGTCCTCCCATTCTCGGATGCCTACATCTTCCCTGCGGCTGTCTGGCCAAGGCAGGGTCAAGCAGAAGGAACGTGAAATAAGGGTGGGCAGGAGCTGTTCACGTTGCGGAGCGAGGAGGACAAAGACCGTTGTGGGCGACGGTTCCTCAAGGGCTTTGAGCAGGGCATTGGCGGCTTCCTCGCGGGCAAGACCCAAGCCCATGAGGAGGACGACGCGCCGTCCATCACCGTGGAGGGCGTCGCGCAGGCGGGCCTTGAGTTCACGCACATTGGCCATGTTGAAGGCACGCACAGAACCGGGATTATCCTCGTCCTCCCTATTGCTGATGCGACCGTCATAGGCCGCCCAGTCCAAATATTCGCCGCAGGCAATTTGGCGGCAGACAGGGCAATGTAGGCAGGGTGAGGGGGCAGCCTGCGGACAGTTGAGGCGGCAGGCCCAATAGCGTGCCGCATCCATGCGTTCGGCTTCTGTGCCCCCTTCGAGCAGCAGAACCTGAGGTGGGTTGGAACCCAGGCGATCCAGGGTTTCCAGCGCTGTAGCCTGCCTTGAGCCAGCTATGGCCGGGAGAAGCGCGTCCATGCCGACGTTAGCGCTCAATGGTTTGGCTGCGATCCGGCCCCACGGAAATAAAGGCTATGCGCACGTCCAAGAGTTCCTCTATGCGCTGCACATAGACGCGTACGGTATCGGGAAGGTCAGTCCAGGCCGTACAGGTGCTGATGTCGTCTTCAAAACCTGGCAGTTCCTCATAGACGGGCGTGACCTTAGCCAGAGCGCCTTCTTCCTGGGGCAGATAGTTGCAACGCCGGCCCTGATATTCATAGGCCACGCAGATTTGCAGCGCGGGCAGATTCTGGAGGACATCCAGCTTTGTCAGGGCTATGTCTGTAAGCCCGTTGAGGCGCACACTTTCACGCAGGATGACGGCGTCCAGCCAGCCGCAACGGCGTGGACGACCGGTGGTGGCACCGAACTCATGGCCTGCAGTGCGCAGGTAACTGCCGGTATCGTCCAGCAGTTCCGTGGGAAAGGGTCCAGAACCCACGCGCGTGGTATAGGCTTTGACAATGCCCACGATGCGGTTGAGGGAGGACGGACCCAGGCCAGTGCCGGCAGCAGCATTGCCGGCCACGGTATTGGAGGAGGTGACAAAGGGATAGGTGCCGTGATCGATGTCCAGATGGCTGCCTTGGGCGCCTTCAAACAAGATGTCCCCGCCCTGGTTCTGCACTTCCTGCAGACGACTTTCCACTTCGGTCAGATAGGGGGTGAGTGTCGGGGCCAGGGCGAGCAAGTCTTGGGTCACGCTGTCTGCATCCAGGGGATCGAAATTGTAGGCGCGCAGTAAAATATTTTTTTCTTCCAGGGCTTGGCTTATCTTGTGGCGCACCAAGTCGGCGTCGAGCAGATCACCAGCGCGCAGGCCGACGCGCGCCGCCTTGTCCTCATAGCATGGGCCAATGCCGCGTCCGGTGGTGCCGATTTTGCGCCCCGCGCGCTTGGCCTCGCGGGCCTGATCTAGGCTTTTGTGGTAGGGGAGGATGAGATGCGCCTTCTTACTGATACCCAGTCGCGCAGGGGAAACGTCAATGCCCTTGCTGGCAAGTTGCTCCACTTCCTGTAAAAAAACATGGGGATCAAGCACGACTCCGTTGCCCACCAGACAGAGTGTACCCGGGTTGAGGATGCCAGAAGGGATGAGATGCAGGATGGTTTCCTTCCCCTGCACCTTGATGGTGTGACCGGCGTTGTTGCCGCCTTGAAAGCGCACAATGGCACGGCTGCGCGCACTCAAAATGTCAACGATTTTGCCCTTGCCCTCATCGCCCCATTGGGCGCCTATGATCACCGTATTGGCCATGATTTGCCTGCCTGCAATGCCGCCCTAGATGAGCGGAAGGTGGTTCAGTCGCAATGCGCCTCTCCTCGGGATACTCAAGACCCGTCATGGCGTGAATTTTTGACGGCACATTGCTCAAGTAAAGTATACTGTTTCAAACAATACGTCAAATACCTTAGGGTGTTGTCTCAGGTTCTTCTTCCGTGGTCGGCTTGGCTCTTGCAGTCTCGTCTGCTGGTTTGGTGAAGGCCAGCACACGGCAATGGCGTTGCTTGGGCGCAGCCGATGGTTGGGGAGAATCCAGCAAGAAAAACGGCGCGGGCAGGCCCGAGGGCGTGTCCTCGGTTTTTGTCTGCCTGGCCCACTGATAGTTGAACAATTGATTTTTCCAGTGCTTGGCTTGTATGAGAGAGAAGACGAGCGCGGCCTCTTCCCACGCCTTGGTGGGCTCAAAGCGACTGACGGTTGTCGCGTACTTGCTCCATAAGGCCATCAGCGATGCCTCGTCAATGCCGTCCAATTGCCGCGCAAGGCGAAGCAGCATTTTTTCCATATGTCCTCCAGCGTATGTTGTGAACATAGTGCGCTGCGCCGATTTCGTCAATGATTTGCTTTGGCGGGTGGCAGGAGGGGACTGGTTGTCCGCAGGCTTTTGTGCTAAAAGACTGTCTTCCGTTCAGCAGCATCTGGAGGCACGCATGTCGGACATTAAGGCCATGTATTCCACCATTCATAAGGACGCGTTTCCCGAAACCTTGACGATTCTTTTGGGCGAAGAAAAGCTCGTTTTTCACAAACGCACCTGGAATTTGGGTGGTGAAGAAAAGGGCCTGCGCTATGGAGAAAATCCTGACCAACCAGCAGCGCTCTATGCCCTGCGCGAGGGCACACTTACCTGTGGTGGCTTGCGCTGGCGCGGGCCAGGCAAGGGTATTGTCTCCGAACTCAGCGAAAGGCACATGCTTCAGGCGGGCAAGCATCCGGGCAAGATCAATCTGACCGACGTTGACAATGGCGCTAACATTTTGCAATATTTGACTGAACGTCCAGCGGCAGCCATACTGAAGCATAATAATCCCTGTGGCGTGGCCTGGAGCAAGGATGGCATCGCCGACGCCGTGGACAAGGCATTCTGGTGCGACCGCATTGCTGCCTTTGGCGGGGCTGTGGTCGTGAACTGCACGCTCAGCCGTCAGGCGGCTGAACTCTTGGCCGCCAATTATTTTGAAGTGGTGGCAGCCCCGGATTTTGAGTCCGGCGCGGTTGAAATCCTCAAAGGCCGCAAGAATTTACGCATTATGGAGTTGCCCGGGCTGGGGCGACTGGAAGAATTGACATCTTCGGCCTTTCTGGACATCAAGTGCCTGGCAGATGGCGGTCTGATTGTGCAAAAATCTTTTGTCAACCGCATTACCACGGAAAAAGATTTCCTACCGGCCACGGCCTGTCGCGGCGATGGGCTTGCCGTCTCTGCGCGCCAGCCCGACCGTCAAGAGCTGGAAGATTTGCGTTTTGCCTGGGCAGTGGAAACGGGAGTGACCTCCAATTCCGTGATTTTTGCCCGCAATGGCGCCACCCTGGCCATAGGCACCGGCGAGCAGGATCGCGTAGGCTGCGTGGAACTGGCCATCCACAAGGCATATACCAAGTACGCCGATACCCTGGCCTTTCGCGAACAGGGGCTTTCTTTGTATGAACTCAAGCAAAAGGCAGCACAGGACAAAGGAAGTGCCGCCAAGCTGGAGGACATCATGGCCCGCACCCAGGAAGCGCACGGGGGGCTTGTCGGCTCACGGCTCGTATCGGACGGCTTTTTCCCCTTCCGCGATGGCGTGGATGTGGCCGTTGCCCAAGGTGTCGTGGCCATCGCCCAGCCAGGCGGCTCTCTGCGTGACGCCGAAGTTATTATGGCCTGTAATGAGTCCAGGCCGCAGGTGGCTATGGTTTTTACGGGACAGCGTTCCTTCCGGCACTGAACCGATGTAGTCATGACAGCCAAATCACCAGGGCTGCACATCCCGCGTTTGTGCATTTCGGCCCTCTCCGGCGGCGGGGGCAAAACCCTGTTGAGCCTGGGACTGGCCCGGGCGCTTTCCACCAAAGGTCTGGCCGTGCAGCCCTTCAAGAAAGGGCCGGATTATATTGACACTGCCTGGCTTTCCCTGGCAGCCGGACGTCCGGCCAGTAATCTTGATCCCTTCATGTTGCCCCCCGAACGCCTGCAATCTCTGTTTGCCCATGTGGCGGGTCGGCTTCAGGCTCCTGCCTTGGCGCTGGTGGAAGGCAATCGCGGCTTGTTTGACGGCCTGGATGCCAGTGGATCCTGTTCAACGGCCGAGTTGGCGCGCATCCTGCAATGTCCCCTACTGCTCTGTCTGGATTGTACCAAGATGACCCGTACCGCAGCAGCCGTGTTGCGCGGGGTCTTGACGTTTGAGCCTGGGCTGCACTTTGTCGGTGTGGTTCTCAATCAAGTTGGTTCCGCCCGGCACGAAACCATTGTGCGCAGGGCGCTGGAAGCCTATACGGATAGTGTCGTCCTGGGGGCGCTGCCACGTCTCAAACGTAACCCGCTGCCCGAACGTCATATGGGCATTGCCTCACAGGGTGCGGAACTGGGAAGATCGGCGCAGTCCAGGTTGGACGCCCTGGGCGATCTCGTGGCGACCCATGTGGATGTGGCAGCCGTGGTAGCAGCGGCACAGGCGGCACCACCCTTGGCCTGTGCCGCAGCCTTTTGGCCTGCCCTGGACGCGGGTCTTGCCTCTTCCCGCCCACGCATCGGCTATGTGCGCGACAAGGCCCTGTGGTTTTATTATGAGCAAAATCTGGAAGCCTTGGAACGCGCTGGCGCAGAACTTGTACAGCTTTCCTTAGTGGATGACGTGCGCTGGCCAGGGCATGGCATAGGGGCGCAGAATCCTTTGCACGGTCTGTATCTTGGAGGTGGCTTTCCCGAAGACTGCGTACGGGCCTTGAGTGCGTCGCCGCACATAGCCAACCTTGGGCACTGGGCAGCAGCGGGTATGCCCATCTACGCCGAGTGTGGGGGCTTTATGCTGCTGGCGGCAGGCATTGAACGCGAGGGGAGATTCTGGCCCATGGGCAATGTCTTTCCTGTGACAGCGCAATTTTGTGATCGCCCGCAGGGCCTGGGATATGTGCGCGCCACGGTGAGTGCGCAGAACCCCTATTTCCCCACGGGCATGGAGATCGTTGGCCATGAGTTTCATTACTCGCGTTGCCGCTGGCACAGGGATGACATGACCTTTGGCCTGCGCATGCATAAAGGCCAGGGCATGGGCAAGGCACCCAAGGGTGACGCAGGCTTGGTTGACGCCCTCCTGTACCGCAACGTATGGGCTGCGTACAGCCATGTTTTTGCGCCGACAACGCCCTGTTGGGCAAGCAATTTCACGTCTGTCGCACGGCATTTTGCCGCAGCCAGCCGTGAAGGCACTGCTCAGTAACGGCCTACTATCAGGTCGGCCAGGGCGCGTTTGGGCACATAATGCCTGCCCTGGGCATCACGCCAATAGGTTGTGCTGCCATCGGACGGCAGGTCGGTCACCAGACGTTCCTCTTTGGCCAGGCCCAAACCTAGCACCAAGGACAGTTTCATATCCTGGGGTACGTGCAGTAAGGCCGACGCCTTTTGGCGGTCAAAGGAAAGAATGATGCAGCACCCCCAGCCACGGCTTGTAGCGGCGAGCTGGATTGTCTGGGCAGCAATGCCCGTATCGTACGCAAGTACCTCGCCACCTTCCTGTGGCGCAAGAATGGCGATAAAACCCGTGGGGCGTTCGCCAGGGAAGGGGCCGCCCCAGTCTTTCAGGGCGGCAGCCCAACGCGTTGCGGCAAAGAGATCCTGGCATGTCTGTCCAGGACCTACGAGGACAAAGCGCAGCGCCTGCGCATTGCGGGCCGAAGGGGTCAGACGTGCGCAATCCACGAGCCATTCCAGATCGTTGACGCTCAGGGGTTGGTCTTCATGGAAGCGCCGACAGGTTCGGGCAGAAGCAACGAGTTGTCTGAAATCCATAATACGCTCCTCGTCTATGGGGGGAGAGTTTAAGCCCAACTGGCTCTTGTGCCAGTCAGTGCGCTCTTGTCTCGGTCAGTGTAAAAAAACACTGAGGTCTACGCAGACAGTACGCGTTTATTGTCCGGCTTACAAGGTGCAGAGGAGAAAGCAAAGTTGACTCCATTGGATGCAAGCTCCGAAAAAATCTCCGGACAGTCCGCCTTCTCGACGGGCCAAGTATGACAGACGTAAAAGCAGAGCGCATTGCACAAGGCCGGTAAAGAGCATTTGCGGCATCGAGCAGCTTTCAGCCAGAACTGGCAGGAAAAGCAGGAGCGCGCCCAGCAGAATGTGTGCGCCCCGGACGTAGGGTCTGGCTGCCAAGGACATGATGTTGCCCAGGTCGGCTGTAGTATGCATTGGCGTACACCCTGCCAGCCAAAGGGCAGAAGTTCGCGCCCAGGTTGACGCCAGCAGCAGGAGGAGGATGTGCCCCTGAACCAGATGCCCTGCGACGCCCAGCCAATGGCCACAGAAGACCAGAAGAAGCTGGATGGCCCCAAAGGCACCCAGGCGGCTGTCCTTGAGTATTTGACGGAATCTGTCCCCATGTGCCAGGCTTCCCGTGGCGTCTGCCAAATCTGCCAAACCGTCCCAGTGCAGACCGCGAGTGATCCATGCGTCGAGTGACAGCCACAACCAGGCAGCCAGCATGGCTGACAGCCAGGACGTGTTTGTGACCAGCATGGCCAAATTTTGCGCTCCCCAGGCCGTTAGGGCCAAGAGAGCGCCCAGGCAGAAGCCAACCGGTGCAAAAAAAAGGCTTATGTTCGGATCATAGGCTGTCTGTCCTGACCGTGGGGGCACGAGGCGCGTGAGGAAGGCCAGGGCATCATGGAAAAAGCCTGCCCATGTGTTCAAGGGCAAAGGCATTTCAGGGCTGCTGCTGATGGTTGAAGGCCAGGGCGTAAAGGTAGTGGAAAAAATCGACATACTCCACATGGACGTTTTCAGGAGTCTTAAGTCGGGCCGGTGCGTAATTGAGGATGGAAGTGATGCCTGCGTCCATGAGGTGCTGCGCCGCTCGCTGCGCACGTTCCGGAGGCGTGGAAATAACGCCTATTTCTATGCCGAGAAGGCGAACTTTGTCTTTTAAGTCGCGGGTACAGTAGACTTCTAAACCGTGGACGATTTCGCCGATTTTGAAGGGATCGCAGTCAAAAATGGCCACAATTTTGAAGCCGCGGTTTCGAAACTCGCTGTGGTTGAGCAGGGCCTTACCGAGATTCCCTACACCGATGAGGGCCATGCGCCAATCGCGATTGACCCCTAGCGACGATTTAATGGACTCAATGAGCGGTTGTACGCGATAGCCTACGCCGCGGATCCCAAATTCGCCAAAATACGCGAGGTCTTTGCGGACTTGGGAACCATTGACACCGCAGGCCTCGGCCAATGGATTGGAGGAAATGACTTCCACGCTGTCGCGGGCGAAATGTTCCAGTACCTGAACGTAGGTGGCCAATCGTTGTATGGTGGCCCGCGGAATGTGTTTGCTTTTGGTTTGCGTGTTCATACTACCCTTTTGCCCTACAATCCAATGCAGCTCTGTATGCGAAAAAAAGTAGTATCGAAAAGTTGCCTCCTCTGCAAGTCAAAGTGCAGGTCGTGCCTAGCAAAAAACTTTGAAATAATGAATACCGCTGTCTCAGTAGCGGCAAGAAAAGCCCTGTTTGCAAAAATAGGTAAAAAAAACGGCCCCGTAGGGCCGTTAACAATGCGTTTATATCCCTTGCCTAGGCATAGGGGTTGGCATAGAGGAGGATGAAGCTGATGACCAGGGCGTAAATGGCGAGCGATTCGATGAAGGCAAAGGCCAAAATCATGGTACCGGTAATTTTACCGCTCACTTCAGGATTGCGGGCCACGCCTTCGCAGGCGCCCTTGAGGCCAAGGCCCATGCCCACGCCGCAGCCGCAGGCGGCGATGCCAATGCCGAGAGCGGCAGCCAGGCAGGTATACCCCAGGGCACCAGCGTCAAGTTGGCTGGCGGCAAAGGCCATGCTGGCCATGCCCAGCAGGGCAACGGTGTTCAGGGCAATGAGAAGCAATTTACGCATGTCGTACTCCTTGAACTGTTATAATGTTGGGTCGTAAAACGACCATTCCCCCAATGTCATCTGCAAAATTGCAGAAAGGTATTAGTGTTCAGGGCCTTCAATAGCGCTCTTGAGATAGAACATGGTGAGCATGAAGAAGACAAATGCCTGCATGGTCTTGCCCAGGAGAAAGAGGGCGTAGATAGGCAGCGTACCGAGCAGGGGCGCCATGATAAAGAAAAGAATCATGACGATTTCCTCTCCGCGGATATTGCCGAAAAGACGGAGAGAAAGAGAAAGGGGACGCGCCAGATGCGATACAATTTCCAATGGGAACATCAAGGGGATCAAGGCTTTTGAAGGCCCAGTGAACTGGTTGACATAATGGAATTTCCAGCGGGCCATACCGACGATATTATAGAGGACAAAGACAAAGAGAGCCATGCACACCGTAGTGTTCAAATTGGCTGTGGGGGCGTCAAAGCCGGGAATAAGGCCCATGAGATTCATGCCAAAGATGTAGATAAATATGCCCGCGAGCAGGGCCACAAATTTTCGCCCCGGCTCGCCCATGGTCGTGACGACAAATTGTTCAATGGCATCTATGAGCGCCTCGAAGAAGTTTTGCAGGCCCCCTGGCACCAGAGTAAGCCTGCGGCGAAGAATGAGCGCAACGCCGAACAATATGGCCATGCAGACCCAGGAGTAGAAAACATGTTTGAATTCTACCGTCTGACCTGCAATGGTCATGGTATCCATGTCCATAAACGTGGAGAGCAATACCGGATGCGGCAAACCACCTGCCATGAGCCATGCCTCCTGAATGTGCTGCGCAGCAGCGCGTCCTTGATAGGCCCCTGAGGGCCGGTTCCTTGCAAACAGTCCGTCTACCCAGGCGAACCTACTTCACTCCGCCTTTCAAGTGCCGTACAGCCCCAACATAACTGCACAGGGCACAAAATACTGCCGCTCCCAAACCTCCAGCAAGGGCAAGCGCAGGAGCCCTGCAGATGACCAGCGCTACATAGAGCAGCACGCCTATTGCCAGAAGTCGTGTCAGCCAACGTACAATGACAACCCGCAAAAAGGCCGTACTGTATTCCCCAAGGCTTTGGCCTAAAAAAAAGCGCGACAAAGCCCAGAATGACCACACCAACAGCGCAGCGCCCATGCCAAACCAAAAAAGCCAGACAGTGACAACGTAAAGTACTATGCCAAGCAACAGAAATATTGCTGCAAGCAAAATTTCATTGCGCAGAACAAGGCGTATGGTCGGATCGCTGATGCCCCGCCTCCAAAGCCAGGCGTCAAGGGCGTGAATCATGTGCTTTCGCCTCGTGTGACGTTGCCAGTCTCCCCCCCAATTTGGCTTTCTTGGGCGGCCATTTTTCGGAGCAGAACCTGTGTGTCTCGGTAGACATTGAGGAATCCAGCACCGATACCGATAAAAAGAAATACCAGTTTGCCCCACGGAGATATGTCAAGCCACGCATCCAAACCGTATCCTATGCCAAAGCCTACGAGAGGGCCGCTGACAAGATGTAGTCCGATGACGCCGACATTGGACATGGCCTCCAGACCGGTTTTTTGTTGTCTGAGGAATTCTCCGAGCGACACAGGGCCTCCACAATAAGCCTTATATCATATTCAATACTTCAACTCAGATTTTTATAGCATAAGGCGCCTCGGGCGTCAACGAACTCTGACCGAAATCTGCTCAGGTTCTGCTCGCTGCCCATAACGCATCGACATGTTTGTGTGTATTGAAAAAGAGTAAGATGATTGTCAGTGATGCCGACGGTACCGTCATGCAGGATCAGCCTGTGCCTGTTACATATCTATCATATTGAACTTGGAGAGCGCTTTCTGCGCCAGAGGCTGAGGCATTCCACATGCGGCGTATGCGGAAAGAGATCCACGCCGCCCAGGCTCGTGAGTGTGTACGCTTGGGCCAGGCAGCGGGCATCTCGCGCCAGGGTAGATGGATTGCACGAGATATAGAGGATGCGATCTGCAGCGAGGTTGAGAAGACCGGTCAAAACGTGTGGCGACAGTCCGTTGCGTGGCGGATCTGCCAGGACGTCTAGACGCCATGTCCGTGCATCAGGGGAGGAGAATGCCTGTCCGCATGCGGCGTCCTGCCAGGGCAGTGGCTTGGAAAGCACATCTGCTACATCGCCGACAATATAACGACAGTGTTCAAGTCCCATTGCGCTAGCATTGCGACGAGCCTCCTGCACAGCCCTGGGGTTGAGCTCCAAACCGAGTACTTCTTCGTAGAGCTTGGCAGCGAGCAAACCAAAAACCCCAACCCCGCAGAACACGTCCAGTAGTCGGGCCGGACGGTGATCTTCGTCGTGGTCGGCGAGCATGCGCTGAGCGCAGCAGGCAAGGTCTTGGGCTGCCGCAGTGTTGACTTGGAAGAAGGAGGCGACATCCAGGCTGAACGTTGTCCCGTAGAGTGGCTGCAGCAAGCGCGCCGCCTGCGGGCAGATGTGGCCATCTGCGCCCAGGGTGGCAATCCTGCGCTCGCCGCTGGTTAGGGCGTCGCGGCTGGCACGTTCCTCATGCACAAAGGCCACTAAATCTGGAAAGGCTGCCATCAATTCTCGGCCCGCTGCCAGCACTGTGGCGCGCTCTCGACGCGAACCTGGACTTGTCAGGCAGATGCCCCACCACCCAGGACGCTCAGTGCCTGGTCTAAGCCCGCAACGCAGAATGAAGAAACGCCAGAATCCGCTGGCCTTGGACGTGGATCGCGGCCTGCTGTGGGCAGGGCTACGGCGGTCTGCACAGTGCATCCTTGACGCAGACATGTCTGATTGTGCCATGTGTGGCGCTAGACCACTTCTCGCCGCCAGTTCGCGCAGCATGGCCACCATGTCTTGCGCCGTCTGTGGCATGAGTACGCAGCCGGGGACGGCAAGGACATCCCGACCATTGCGGCGGCGTAGGCCCAGGGTTAGCGAGGCGCCAGGGCCGCCGCCAAAGGCAAATTCCATTTTGTTGCGATACCTGGTCAGGGCTGGGGAAGGCAGGAGAGGGGCAAAAAGGGTGCCTACCTGCTGCGTATCCAAGCCGCCGATGCGCGTTAGGGCGTTGAGGGCCCAAAGGCGCTTGTAGTGCAATTGCTGTGGATAGGGCATGACTTGCAGGGGACAGCCGCCGCAGTGGAGATGATGCGGGCACAATGGGGCCATAGTTTTAGGCGCTGGGCGCAAGACTTCCTGAACGATAGCTTCCAGGTAGGATTTTTTGCGGCGTAGCACACGAGCGCGCACCAGCTGATCGGGCAGAGCGCCGGTTACGAACACGGTCAGCCCGCGTTCTCCGCGAGAATCGTGGAGGTGGGCAATGCCACGACCGTCATGGGCGAGGTCAGTCACCTGGAGCGTGAGCGTTTCTTGCGCATTCTGAGTCATGAGAGGTTCATAACAGCAGCAGCTAAAGACCGCAAGGTGCAGAAACCCAAGTCGAGGGCAGACACACGGCTCTTTGATCCCACAGTCTGCCACTTGCCAAGCCTGCGTTCCCATGCCTATACTCGCACATGGTCAGACGACGTACGCCCACAGACGGCGCTTACAAGGCGTGTTTCTCGGATAAGGCCATGGTCGCAAGTCTTGTGCAGGACTTTGTGCAGGCGGATTTTGTCCAGGACATGGATTTTTCTACACTGGAACCTTTTCCCACGGCACGTGTGACCAAAGGTTTCAGTCAGCGTTACGGCGATGCCATATGGCGTTTGCATTGGCAGAATATGCCGAGCTTTCTCTTTCTCATGCTGGAGTTCCAGAGCAGGATTGATCCCTTCATGCCGGTACGCATTCTGGTCTATGCGGCCCTGCTTTGGCAATTTTTGATCGATCAGGGGGAAATCAGTCCCGGCGACCGCCTGCCGCCCATTTTCCCCATTGTCTTATACAACGGCAGAACCAAATGGCATGCGGCCCGAGACATCAAAAGTCTGCTCTGCCCCATGCCCAAGGATTTGCTGGCTTATCAGCCAACGCAAAAGTTTTTTCTCATAGATGAGAACGCCCTTTCGCAGAAGGTGATAGATGCCGCCTGAGGTGTGTCGGCGCATCTGTTTCGGTTGGAGCGGTTGAGGAAGGGCGATTCTGTGTTCGGGCTGCTGCGGGACGTGCTTGCTGATTTGCAGCAGCATTCCGAATCCCTGCGGCAAACATTCGACGAATGGATATGTCTGTTTCTCAGGTATCGGAAGATACTCAAAAGCGAAGCAGAGTATCAGCGCATAAAAGGAGATACGTCCATGTTTGGCGAAGCGCTCAAGGAATGGGAAGAGGATTTGCTTCTCAAGGGCAAAAAGCTGGGCAAGAAGGAAGGCAAGAAGGAAGGCAAGAAGGAAGGTTTGAAGCTGGGTGCAAAACGAGGAGAAAAAAAGGGTGAGGCCAATGTTATTTCCGCAATGAAACGCGCCTTGCTGCAGGCGCTTGGGGAACGTTTTAAGCCCATATCTCGGGCCATCAGGAAAAAACTGCAAAATGTCAACGAAAACGCTTCGCTCTTCGAGCTGATCGCTTCCGTCAACGTGGTCAAGGATTTGCAGGAGTTCGACGCCCTTCTGGACAGCAAGCTCCCGTCGCACGAGTAGGGCAGGCGCAGGACAAAAGCAGGAAGTAGGCGAGCGCAGCGCTGGTATCGACGATGTACAGTAAGAAGCAACACGAGAGCGGATGGCGAGAAAGCGTGGTATGCCATAAATACGTCAAAGCGGCTTCGTCTGTGGCAAGCCAAATCACGAATACTCGCAACGAGGCGTACAAGAAGGCAAAGCTGGCTTCAGCCTGAAGTTCGATGTAGCCCACAGAGACAAACGCAGCGCCCAGGCAGGTATCTGTCTGGGCGCTGTCATAGGCAAAGATGGACGTTTCGGCATTGGCTCACAGCATGTTCCCTACCAGCATAGAAAGGGCTTGTCCAGGCACAGGATCAGAAAAGAGGGGCGAAGGATGCGGGCAAAGACCTGCTCGTTGCGCTTGAAATATGTGCGGGCTTGAGGCACAAAGAACTGTGTGCGGCGAGCGTGTTCCGCTCCCAACTTGGTAGCCAAAGAGGAATGTTGTGTGGGAGAAGCATCATGAAACACACTGTCATGGCATCGTTGATCTGTATGGCCTTGATGGCCGGATGCGCCGGGTCCCGTCAGGCGGAGTCTCTGGAAAACGAACAAAAGCTCTTGCGAGAGAATGAGCAACGCCTACGGGCTTTGGAACAGAGCCTTTCCGCACTGGATTCCCACGTTGCCCAGTTGGACAACAGGGTGTACGAGGTGCGCACAAGCAAAGGCAAGAAGACAGGTATGACCGTGGTGCCCGTGTTGCCGCCTACGTCCTCTGTTCCTGCTGCGGCCCAGACAACGAAGGAAAACAGTCTTGCCATGACCGCGAATGGCCCAGCGCACAAGCCAGCGGTAGCCCCCCATGCGCGTGTCGTTGATCCTGCCCAGCCGACACGATCTGCCAGCCCACAACGAACTGCGCAGCGGATCAACCGATCCCATGAGAAGGCGTCGGCGTCAGCTCCGGCATCCGCTGTCTCTGCTCCGGCCCTCCCACCGGCCTCGGTCAATGCCTCTGCGCCATTGGGACTTCCGCCGGAAAGCGTTCCGGCATCGTCGGGCCGATCGACTGCAGCTCCCATGCCCGCATCTGCCAATGGCAATGCCGTGCCGGTTCCCAAGTTGTCGGACGCTGACCTGGGCTTGCCTCCCGAAAGGTCGGGTTTGGGCCTCCCGCCCGTGGAGGCCGCGCAGAAGCCAGGCGTGTTGCCGATAGCGGAAGCGCCAGTAGGAAAACCTGCGGCGGCAAGACAGCAGACGCCTGTGGCGCGACGAAGCAGCGGCGGGGAAGATGCTGCCTATAAAGAAGCCGTGCGTTCTGCCCTGGCCGGGCGCAGCGGTGAGAGTATTTCCCGTTTCCATACGTTCCTGCAGAACTATCCCAACGGTCGTTATGCGGCCAATGCAGAATACTGGATTGGCGAGGGATATTATGCCCAGGGCAAATATAACGAAGCTCTGGCGCAGTTTGAAAAGGTCAATGCCCGCTATCCGCGGCATCACAAGAATGCCGACGCCTTGCTCAAGGCCGGTGTGACCATGAGCAAGATGGGCAATCAGGCGGGAGCGTCCGAGGCATTTAGAAAGCTGCTGACGCAATTCCCCAATTCCGATGCGGCAAAGCGTGTCCGTTCGCGAGGTTTGGCCCACTGACCATGAGTACTGAGGAAGTCAGTCCCGCAACAATGCCGCCTGGAGGGCCTTGCGTCCGCAATCTGCGCAACATGGATGATGCATCACGCAAGGAATACTGGGCAACGCTTGCTTTGCGGCATTGCCGCGGTCTTGGGGCGCGATCCATTTGCCGCTTGCTCGAGACTTTTGGATCCGCCTACGCCGCAGTGCAAGCTCGGAAGCGTTGGCGTGAGGCCGGTGTGCGTGAAGACAAGGCTGCCGCTCTGGCCTGCGGTTCCTGGCGCGTCACGGCAGAGGAGGAGTGGAACAAGGCCCTTGGCCTGGACGCCCTTGTCCTTTTCTGGAGCGACGAGCAATATCCGCAGTTGCTGCGCGGACTTCCCGACGCCCCGGCGCTGCTGTACTGCCGTGGCGATCTTTCCCTGTTGAAAAATCCTGCCATTGCCGTGGTGGGGTCGCGCAAGGCCAGCAAGAACGGTCTCGATGTGGCGGCATATATGGCGCGTTCCCTGGCTATCTGTGGCCTGACCATTGTTTCTGGCATGGCTCTGGGCATTGACAGCAGGGCGCATGAAGCCGCGTTGCGCTGCGTGGGCCGCAGTATTGGCGTGCTTGGCACCGGCATTGACGTTTTGTACCCACGTCGCAATCTCCCTGTTTTTGCCCAGATGGAACGTCAGGGATTGTTGCTTTCAGAATTTGCGCCCGGCACACCGGCGCAGGGCGTCAATTTTCCTATTCGTAATCGCATTATCAGCGGTCTGTCTCTGGCCGTGCTGGTGGTTGAGGCCGCCGAACATTCCGGCAGCCTCATCACCGCACGCCTTGCCCTGGAACAGAATCGTGAAGTCTTCGCCGTGCCCGGCCCGGCGCTCAGTGCGCAGTGTCGTGGCAGTCAGGATTTGGTGCGCCAAGGGGCGCGTGCGGTCTTTTCTGCCGATGATGTGCTGCTGGAGCTGGCCGAACAGTTACGACCCTACGGTCTGAAAGCGACGAAGTTGCTGGAAGAGGTCAAAGCATCCATGGCCGACGACAATGACAAAGAGGAGGCAAAGCCTGAGCGTCGAAAGTCTCGTGGACGACGGACAGAAGCACTTCTGAAAAAGCGTAAACAAGATGCAGAACAAGCCCCCTTGTTGAGCCAAGGTGAGCAGGCGGCTGCGCGGCAGCTTGGCTCGGATGGGCAAAAGGACTCGATCTTGGAATATCTACGGCATCACGGTTCAGCGCATGCGGACGAGCTGGCCGCTTCGGTGGGCATGGACGCGAGTTCTGCCAATGCGACATTGGTCGGGATGGAGATGCTGGGCATGGTTCGCCGACTGCCTGGCGCGAGGTATGAGGTGGCCAGATGAGCGAGGCAGGGGAGAGCATTGCAGATTTTTTGACCTGGCTGGCGGTGCAGAAAGGATATTCTGTGGCAACGCAAAGGGCCTATGGAAGCGATTTGCGGCAGTTGGACGAATTTTTGCGCGAGCAGGGCGTCGGGCTGGAGCAGCCTGACAGGGTGACGCGCCACCATGTGCAGGCATATCTTTCCTGGCTTTTTCGGCGGGGCGAAGCCAAGAGTTCCATGTCGCGAAAGTTGGCTGCAGCACGGTCTTTTTTTCGGTATCAGCAACGTCAGGGGCGCGTGACGGCTAACATCGCCGCCCTGGTACACAATCCCCGTCAAGAAAAGCGCCATCCGCGTGCGCTCAATGTTGATGAAACCTTTGCCCTGCTGGACACTGTCCCCCCTTGCGCAATGGAGAGCATGGAAGCTGAACGCCGTTTGTGCCGCGATTTGGCCTTGGCCGAGCTGCTCTACGGTTCCGGTTTGCGCATTTCCGAAGCGCTGGCCCTCAATGTGAACGACGTGCAGCCCGCGACGCATGTGCTGCGCGTGCTGGGCAAAGGAGGCCGTGAACGCCTGGCGCCGCTTTCCGATACTTCGTGCGAAAGTCTTGACGCCTGGATCAAGGAACGGCCCTTTCTTGCCCTGCCCGAAGAACGGGCGCTTTTCGTGGGCATGCGCGGTGCCAGGTTGCACAGGCGCGAAGCAGTGCGCATCATTGAGCGCCTGTGCCTGCAAGCCGGGCTGAATTTCGTTGTCTCCCCGCACAGCCTGCGCCATTCCTTTGCCACGCATTTGCTCATGGCCGGGGCAGATCTGCGCAGCGTACAGGAATTGTTGGGGCATAAGCGTTTGACCACAACGCAACGGTATACCCAGGTCAGCCTGGAACATCTCATAGACGTCTACGACAGGGCGCATCCACGGGCAGGGAAATCATAAACACTCTTGGCATGTCCCCTGCTTTGTGCTAAGAGGAACAAGCGTTCACTGATAACTTTTTGACATACCGGAGGAAAAACCATCATGTCCGCACTCGTCATTGGTCACATGAACCCTGATACCGACAGCATCACTGCTGCTATTGCTTGCGCAGACCTGTTGAAAAAACTCGGCAAAGACGTTGAACCCGCTGCCCAGGGCGAGCCTACTCCTGAAACCAAATTCGTCCTGGACAAATTCGGCCTGACTGCGCCCAAGGTCGTCAACGATGTGGCTGGCAAAGACCTGTACATGGTAGACTTTTCTGATTTGGCCCAAGCCCCCAAGGGTATGGATTCTGCCTGTGTCAAGGGCATTGTGGATCATCACAAGCTGGGCGACGTGACCACCTCAGCGCCGCTGGACGCCTGGATCTGGGCCGTAGGCTGCACGGGCACCGTTCTGAAAAACATGTACGATTTCTACGGAGTGGAAATTCCCAAGAATATTGCTGGCGCTATGCTTTGCGCCATTCTCTCTGATACTGTCATTTTCAAATCTCCCACATGCACTGAGCAGGACAAAAAGGCCGTTGACGCCCTGGCCAAGATTGCCGGTGTGGACGATGTGAAGGCCCTGGGCATGGAGATGTTCAAGGTGAAGAGCGCGGTTGAAGGCGCTACCATGCACGATCTGGTCTTCCGTGACTACAAAGACTTTGACATGAACGGTCACAAGGTGGGCATTGGTCAGCTTGAAGTAGTGGATCTTTCCCTGCTCGACAAGGTCAAGGACGGCCTTCAGGCTGAAATCGCCAAGGTCAAGGGCGAAGGCCGTCACAGCGTTTTCCTGCTGCTGACCGATATCATGAAGGAAGGCTCCGAAATGCTCATTGTTTCCGACGATCCTTCCGTGGTCAAGAAAGCCTTTGGCGTGGAACCCAAGGGCAATTCCGTCTGGTTGGACGGCGTCATGAGCCGCAAGAAGCAGGTTGTGCCCAATTTTGAAAAGGCATTCAAATAATTTTAGTTCCTTACCAGAGTTTTTGCCCCGTCGATCAAGGGTGCGGCCCGCAAGGGTTCCTGCCCTGTTCGACGGGGCTTGCGTTCACAGGGCAAGCTTGCACCGACGCCATCCGCCGAAAGACTTCGTGACTGGCGCAGAGGAGCTGTGTGGAGTGTCTCTCCTTCACCACGTGGAAGGGCTAGGAAAAAGGTTGCAAAGGCTTCGTCGCAAGCGTGTGTTCCTCGTGAACGGGGATGTTTCCAACCAAAGGGATTCTTGATGAAAGGTTTTTCTGTCTTGGCCGTTGTACTCCTGCTCAGCCTGGGTTTTGTCTTTGCACAACCTGCGGCGGCGGCAGGCGCCGATCCTGTTGTCAAGTTGACCACGAGCATGGGGGACATTGTCCTGCGGCTCAACGCCCGCAAGGCTCCCATCAGCACGGAAAACTTTGTGCGCTATGTCAAGTCTGGCTTTTATAACGGCACGGTATTCCATCGGGTTATCCGGGATTTCATGATTCAAGGGGGCGGTCTCACTCCTGAGTTGCACGAACAAAAGGGCGCTCAGCCAGCCATCCGCAATGAAGCCCACAATGGTTTGAAGAACAAAAAATATACCATTGCCATGGCCCGCACCAGTGATCCGCATTCAGCCACGTCACAGTTTTTTATCAACGTGAAGGATAACGACTTCCTGGATTTCAAGAGCCAGACTCCGCAGGGTTGGGGCTATGCCGTCTTTGGCAAGGTGATCCGGGGGCAGGATGTGGTTGACAGGATTGCGGGCGTCAGCACAGGGAAAAAAGGCTACCATGAGGATGTGCCCACAGAGTCCGTGGTCATCACAAAGGCGGAAATGCTGGAATAATGCCTTCGCCGCACGGGGTTGCAGGCCACTCCTCCCGTTGGCGGTTCAGTTGACGGAAGGAGCCGAAGGATGGCGACCTCGTGTACTCAAGGTGACAAAGCGGCGCATGGTCAGGTGGCAGATGGCGATGCCCAGGGCGTCGGAGGTGTCCAAAGGCCAATGCTGCTCCTTGACGTTGAGCAGCCGTTGCACCATGAAGGCTACTTGTTTTTTTTCCGCCCGGCCTGAGCCAACCAGGCTTTTTTTCACGAGTGTGGGCGCATAGTCGCTGATGGCAAGGCCGTGCGCAGCCAGGGCGGCAATGGCCGCCCCGCGGGCCTGCCCCAGCTTCAGAGCCGTAGCGGCGTTTTGGGCGGTAAAGACCTGCTCTACAGCGGCTTCGTCAGGCCCAAGGCGGTTCAGCACGGCCACAAGTTCGTGATAAATCATGGCCAGTCGTGCGGAAAAGGCTTCGCCTGCCGCTGTGGTACGGATGATGCCGCAATCCACGAGCTGCAGGACGCCTGAAGCCTCACGCACCACACCCCAGCCCGTGCGCTGGGAGCCGGGATCAATGCCAATGACGGTGACAGGCTGCATGGTTAGAGCAGGAAGGAAGTGATGACATAGTCAGCCGCGAGAATAAGTACGCAGGACGTGACCACGGCTGAGGTCGTAGCATTGCCCACGGCTTCCGGCCCCACGCTGTCCCGACGCGTGTTGGTGGTGTAGCCCTGGCGGCAGCACACCGTAGTCACCAGCAAGCCGAAAACCACTGCCTTGAGAAAGCCTCCGATGATGTCGGTCGGGGTCACAGAACTTGCGATGCGATAGAAGTAAGCGCCTTCATTGATGTGCAGCATGAGTACGCCGGTGAGGTACCCGCCCACAATGCCGATGACGTCAAAAACGGCCGTCAACAAGGGAAAGACAATGAGCGCTGCCAGCAGACGGGGGCTGACAAGATAGCCCATGGAATTGATGTCCATGACATCCAGGGCGTCAATCTGATCGGTAATGCGCATGACGCCGATTTCTGCCGTCATGGAAGAACCGGCCCGACCGGTGAGCATGATGGCGGTGAGTACCGGTCCCAATTCCCGGATGAGCGAGAGCGACACGGCAGAGCCGAGCATCCCTACCGAGCCAAATTGCACGAGGGTGTAGTAGCCCTGTAAGCCCAGTACCATGCCGCAAAAGATGCCAATAAGCATAATGAGAAACAGCGACTTAAAGCCAATAACATAGATTTGCCACACTGTGCGCGGAAAAATTTTTCTGCCGCTGGTGAAAATTTGTGCAAATCCATCGAGCATGAACAGCGTTGTCGCGCCCAGGGCCGCAATGCCTTCCAGGCTGCGACGTCCGAGCTTGGATAGAAAATCGACAAAAGTCGGCGTCATTGTTGCCGTTCCTTGTTTTGCATGGGGCATCCTCCTTTTGGCCTCCAGGTTTAGCGATTTCTCTTCCTGGAGGCAGCCTGTGGCGTCACGGCCTTGCGCGAAAGGATCACTGGCCTACCCAGGCCAATGCCCTGGAGCGTCTCGCGCATGGCTGCTGCCTCTGCCTCTGTCCCGCGCAGGCTGACAAGAACCAGCAATACCTTGCCGCTCTTTCTATTGACCGCCTTAATGCCGCGCGCCGCGAGACTTGCGCAGAGTTTTTCTGCCTCGGAGATTCGTTTGAAGGCCGCGACCTGATAGAGAAAATCAAATCTTGGGGTTGTGGGAACAGGGGGGGCAGCCTTGCCGACCCCTTGGGCAGGGGCATTGGCGCTGCGCTTGTCATTGACGACAGGCTGCTCCCCCCAGGCGGCAAGACCGCTGCCGCTGGGACGTGCAAAGGGATAGGGGCGGGCGACCGTGCTGGAGGCAGGCTGTTGCGTCGCCTGTGGCGGCACTTGTGGTGGTTGTTTGGCCGAGGGAACCTGGTCTGCCGTCGGCTCTGCCCCTGTTTGCGGATTTGTAGAAGCTGCGGCCTCGGATTCTGCCGGTTCCGAGCGCTGCGGGAGCGTTTGCGCAGCAGAGGCTACGGCTTCGTTGGCAGGTTCGAGATCAAAACCGGTGATCTCTTCCAGCCGCACTTCAGGATTCTGGCCGCGCCCTACCATAAAGCCCATGAAAAATGACCAACCGGCGGCTACGGCCACAACGGCGGCAAAAAGCAGTACCGTGGGCAAAGACACATGGATGGAAAAGGGTTCCTGTCCTTGCTGCGGGCCCCTGGCGCGCGGTTTTCGCAGCGGTCCTGCCATGAACGTTCTCCACCAGTCACATGGTTTCCGGCGCACTGACGCCGAGAACATGTAAACCGTTGCGAAGCACCTGGCCCACGGCTCGGAGCAGGGCCAGGCGGGCCAGGCTGCGCGGGATATCGTCTTCCACAAGAACCTGATGCCTGGCATAATAGCTATGGAGTAATCCTGCCAGTTCCGAAAGGTAGTGACTGACGTGATGTACCCCTAGGGCTTGGGCGGCGCTCACTAACATGTCGCTAAAAGTGGCGATCTTGCGCAACAGTTCCATATCTTCAGGCGTATCCAGGGCAGCCAGCGCTGTGACGTCATTATGCTTCGGCACGTCCAGGCCGCGCTCCGCAGCGCGGCGCTGCACGGCGCAAATGCGCGCGTAGGCGTACTGTACATAGTAGACGGGATTGTCCATGCTGCGCTGCTTGACCAGGTCGAGATCGAAGTCCAGAGGACTGTCACTTTTACGCGAAAGGAACATGAAGCGCGCCGCATCGGCACCAACTTCGGCAATGACGTCGGCCAATGTTTCAAAGGTGCCGGCGCGGGTGGACATGCTGACGGGTTTGCCCTCGCGCAGCAGATTCACCAACTGGATGAGTACCACGCTAAAGCTCTGCGCAGGCTTGCCCATGGCGGTTATGGCGGCGCGCATACGCGGTACATAGCCATGATGGTCTGCGCCCCAGACGTCGATCAGCCAATCGTAGCCACGCCGGTATTTGTCGTGATGATAGGCGATATCGGAGGCGAAGTAGGTAAGGCTACCGTCTGATTTGCGCAGCACGCGATCCATATCGTCTCCGAGAGGCGTAGTGGCAAACCACAAGGCATCTGCTTGGGTTTGCTGGCGCATGTTCAGCACCTCGGCGCGCTCTGAGCCGTGCCTTGGACTCTGTGCGCTGTACGTGTGGCCTCCGCTGGACAGGGCTGCAAAGGCGGAATCCACGGCACCGCTGTCCACAAGGGTTTTTTCCGAAAACCACTGATTGTGTTCCACGCGAAAAGCCTGCAAGTCGTTCTTGATGCCCTGGAGAATTTCCTGCATGGCCCAAACCTGACAGCGTGTTCTTCCTTCGGCTTCCGGCAGATCCGTCAGGTGAGGATCGGCCTGGAGCATCTCGCGGGCAATGTCTCGGATATAATCGCCCTTATAGTATTCTCCTTCTGCGGGCCATGTGACGGGCAAGCCGCGCAATTCTCGGGCGCGCAGCCAGACGGAAAGTCCCAGCAGGCGCATCTGACGACCGGCATCATTGACATAGTATTCCGTGTCAACCACAAATCCAGCCATGCGCAGCAGCCGAGCCAAACTGTCGCCCACGGCAGCTCCGCGTCCGTGGCCTACATGCAGGGGACCGGTGGGGTTGGCCGAAACGTATTCCAACAGGACTTTGCGCTGCGCACCCACCGCGCTCTTGCCGTACTCGTCTCCGGCCGCTTCCACTTCAGCTACTGTGGCACGCCAGAAATCTGGGGTAAAGGTCACATTGCAAAAACCAGGCCCGGCTGCTTCGGCCTTTTCCACGTCGGGACAGCGTTCCATGAGCTTGCGGGCAAGGTCTTCGGCCAGGGCGCGGGGATTGGTTTTTGCCTCGCGCGCCAACAACATGGCCACGTTCGTGGAAATATCGCCAAATTTGCTCTCACGTGGGGGGTCGATAACGGTTTTTGCGGGCCAGGTAAGCCCTGCTTCATCAATGATGGCCTTGAGCGCCGTACTCAGGGTTTCCAGGACACGCATTGGGGCAGGCATAGGGAATTTTTCTCCTCTGGTTGACGTACATGTCTGACTGGCCTAGAGGTGCAAGCGTTCAAGCGTCCTCATCCGGCCAGAGCGGGGGCATCATAGGGCAAAGGCGGCGTCTTGTACCAGCTGCACAGAACATTCTTCGGGTGCGGCCAGTCCCGCAAGGCAGGGCGTCACCATTTTCCCCAGCACGGCCTTGGAACCCAGTTCCAGCCAGTTGCGGGCGCCGTCTTTGTATTGGTTGCGTATAGTGTCTATCCAGCGTACGGGGGATGTCATCTGCACAAGCATGGCTTCGCAGAGGCTTGAACCATCGTGCGCTGCCCGGCCATGCGCGTTGCAGTATACGGGAAATTTGGGTTTGTTCCAGATCGCCTTGCGCAGCATAGGTATGAACTCCTTGTTGGCTTGGGCCATGAGTGGACTGTGGAAGGCACCGCTGACCTTGAGTTCAATGCTGCGCCCTTTGCGTTCCTTGGCCAGGCGGCATGCCTCGGCAACGGCGGATTTGTCGCCGCTGACCACAAACTGGGCCGGGGTGTTATGGTTGGCCACCAGGAGCATTGCTCCGGTTTTGGCCGCTGCTTCCGCCGTGAGCGCCTCTACGGCTGGCAATTCCAGCTTGAGAATGGCCGCCATGCCCCCCCTGTTTTCGGGGTCAGCCTCAGCCATGAGCCTGCCGCGCAAGGACGTCAATTCCAGAACGGTGTCCAGGGCAAGGACGTTGGCAGCGGCAAGGGCACTGAATTCGCCCAAGCTGTGTCCGGCAGCTCCCTGCGGGGAAAGTCGTCCAGCCACGGCTGTCCAGAGATTGAGGTTGACCACGGTCAACGCAGGCTGCAGGGCGCGCGTGTCGCTCATGGCAGCCTCGTCGCCCTCCCAGAATATTTCACGCAGGGCCAAACCGCTGATGCGTTCGGCGCGCTTCCAGAGCGCCATGGCCTCGGGAACGGCCTCAGCCAGATCTCGGCCCATGCCGGAGACTTGCGAACCCTGGCCAGGGAAAAGTAGAATGGTTTGCGTCACGGGAGCCTCCTGTCCTCGGTTCGGTGCGGCCATAGAGCATGACTCTATGTCTCAAGTCATATAAACTGCAAATCTCATGTATACGTCATCGCCGTCGGGCTTGCAAGTCCCCTACGCCGGAGATATGACAGGCAGAGCGCAAGCAAACAACAAGCAAGAGAGGCGACATGCGGCAACAGCACGTGGAGCAGGGTGAAATGGCTCGGCTGATGGTGGAAGCTGGTGTGTCCGTGCCCGAAAGCGTTCTCGCTTCCCTGTCCATCTATCTCGACATGCTGTGTCGCTGGAATGCCGTCATGAACCTGGTGGGACATTACTCCTGGCAGAAAATACTGACCGATCTTGTCCTGGACAGTTTTTTTCTGGCTGAATTTCTGGAGAGTCTGGGCCTGCCCCCGTCGCCTCTGTGTTGGGATCTGGGCGCTGGCGCCGGTCTGCCAGGCATCCCCTTGCGCATGGTTTGGACGCGGGGCATGTACTCTATGGTGGAAGCGCGCGAAAAGCGGGCACTCTTCCTCTCCAGCGTTATCGCCCGCCTGCAGCTGCAGGGCACGGGCGTCTTTCGTGGATCGGTGGAAAACTTTTTCCGAAGCCAAGCCTGCCTGGCGGAGTGCATCCTGAGCAGGGCCTTTCTGCCCTGGCGGCAGATGTTGGATGTCGTGCAGGGGCATATCCGCCCAGGTGGCATCCTCGTCATTTTGTCTCGTGAGCCAGCGCCGCGCAACCTGCCGCAACCCTGGCAGCTATTGCGGCACATGCCGTACACGGCAGGCGGCGTGCAGCGTCATTTTTGGGCTTTGAGCAGTGAAAAAATCGTACCGTGAGAAGGGCAGGTGGTAGTGTCAAGATTTTTGGACACATTTCTGAAGCCCTCTGTGGTATGCTGTCTCCTGTCTCAAAAGGTACCTTGGTGTTACCTCATAGCTTGGGTGCTGCTTGCAAGTCCCCCGCCAGCGGCCCCCTATGAGATAAAGACATTTATCATATTCAAGGAATTGCATAACCACCCGAGATGCCAAATCAAGGCTGACGAACAACGGTCGAACCGTCTACGCGAAAACACATACAGAGGTATGGTATTGACGATGCCGTGTAACTGATATGAGAAGCGTAACGTGGATTTCATTATGGGCACTGGGTATAAATTCCATCAAGATGCCGGAGACATGCGCTGCATCCGATTCGAAGCAAAAAGCCTTGACATAAAGGCATGGTCTAGACATGCCGCTTGTAATGATCATCTCGCGTAGTAGTGCGTTCGGGGTTACGTTCGTAACGGACTGCTTTGCACTAAGCGTCAGCCTCTGCATCAAGCATGGCATTCAGCGTCTGTTCTCTGTGGATCGGACAACATTCTTGAGATGCCCTTCGAGTTCTCCTTCGTTGAAGGTTATGATTCCTTGCTCTTTCGTTTCATGGGGTTCTGCAGTACTCTGCATTGATAGCCTCGTTTTCACGGTTGTATCGTTGCTTCAAAAATTCATACAAGATTACGGGGCTATGTCCATTTTGGAAATGTGCGAATACTTCTGTACGTTATCCACGGATTCAGGGTAAAATTATATCTGCAATCTGACTGCAATGATATTTTGCATAAGGTTGCGCTCCTTTTCGCAGACAAGCCAGATTGAATTTTTTAACCGCTGTGAGGAATGTGCTGTTATCCAAAAGATCAAATGCATCATCTAAGGAATAAGCCTCGACCATAAATTGGTCTTTACCACCTGAAGGATAAAAATGATCGTCGAGATATATTGAATTAGGGATTACTGTAAAATCATATTGATTATTTTCATTATTCTTAAATGGTGATAATGCAATGTGCCAATTATATATAGGAAAATTTTCTAAATAATTATAACAAAGTGTAAATACTTCTTGGAACCTTACATCTATTCTTGTAAATGTTAATGTATAATCTCGTTTAACATTGACACATGAACTTCCCCAATATGTAAGTTCAGTTAAATATGGTTCAATAATACATTTTGAGATGTATTTCTTCAAAACAGGAATACAGTATTTTATAAATTCTTTATTCTCAGTCACTTTTCTATATTTCGGTTTATACTTTTTCCGTAAATTATCATCGGTAACTCTTTTTCTAAAAAATGGGCTTCTCGCTAAAGTCTGTGGTAGCTCATTTTGTTTATGGGGTGACAGACGCAAAGATGAGGGTAATCATCTCAAGTCCACCAAAAGAATTTCAACCACCCTTGCCGTGTCTTGCTCCGCCGTCATAATCGCGCAGTTACACCTCAGTCAATGCTACGCTTTTGCAGTTTCGCGTACTTGACGGCATTCACGTGCGCACTTCTTCTGGCAGTGCGCCTGTAACTCTGGGAAAATGGTACCATTGGGCTATGCTTGGACGACATGCCCTAGTAAATGTCCTTTACCCACAAACTTTACTGTAAAGTCTCTATTTTTTGTTTTATATCAGCCAAAAACAAAAATTAGTCAAGCAAATTTTCTGAACACACCCACGAGTGCCCCGATTGCCTTGCTTGCGTGGATTGCGTAGATTGCGCTGAACGGCAATCCGTCAAAAGCAGTTCTGGAATGTGTATGCGTCACGAGAGACTTACAATCCCTTCGACCCCATCGGATGCTGCTGTGCAGCAGCCTGATCAAGGCGATCGTCTTGACCCCGCGCTCGATGCCCACGCAGAGGTGCAGCGCGCCACGCTGTCCCATGTTCCCCCGTGGCGCTATTGGCTGCGTGGACTCTGCTGGGGACTGGTCACCTTTGGTCTGGCTTTTGGCTTGCGCATGTTGGAATGGCCATGTTGGCAAGACCCGGAGTACCGGCTGGGCAGCGAATGGCTTCTTGCCACGCATGACGCCTACACCTGGGTCGCCGGTGCGGAAGGCTTTGGCCTGGCTGTGGGACACCCCATGTCTGTGATGCTCAAAGGCATGGCCGATTGGCTGGGCTTTCCCCCAGCCATTGTGGCCTTCTGGTTTCCGGCGGTGCTGGCCAGCCTGGTGGCGGTTATTGTCTATGCCTGGGCATGGGCTTTAGGCAGCATGGAGGCTGGTGTAGCCGCAGGCGTACTCGCATCCATATCGCCCGGTTTTTTGGGGCGAACCCTTCTGGGCTTTTACGATACCGATCTCGTGACGCTGTTTTTCCCCCTGCTGATGACGCTTGTTCCAGCCACATGGGCCATGCGCTACATGCTTCTGCCCCGCATGGTCTTGCGCCGCCTGACCATGACATCGGGCTTTGTGGCGGCCAGGCGCATGTGGTTCCAACAGCCAACCAATGCGGCGCTGCCAGCGCCAGCCGTGCAGGACGAACACCTGGGCAATCCCTTGCGCTGGCAGTGGATTGCCCTCCTGGGCGCCTCTGGTGTCATTTCCTGGTGGACTCAGGAGTGGCATTCGGTATTTCCGTATCTCATACGCTATAATGTGGTTCTGCTGGCCTTGTTAAGTCTGGTCATGGCGCCGCGTGGACGGCGCTCTCTGCTGCTTCTGGGGAGCATGGCCTATGCATTGCCTACACTCGTCGGCCCAGTTGGCTTCGCGTTCAGCCTGTGTCTGCTGTGGGCTGGCACGCGGCTAGGCCTGTATGTGCGTCGCCTACTTTGTAAGCCGTGGCTCCTGGCCATGTTATGGGGCGGCGTGGTCGTACTCGTGTTCTGCGGGGAGATTTTCACAACCATTGTGAATCACATCAACGCCTATGTGAAACATACGGGCGACGTCGTCAGCACGGGCCTGGTCTATCCTTCCGTGGCGCAGTCCATTATCGAAGTTCAGGACTTGAGTTTTAGCGGTATTCTTTCGTATTTCCACCCCTGGGTGGAAGCCGCTGCCTTCGGTATGCTGGGCTTTGTCCTGTTGGTTCTGCGGCGACCGGGCGCACTCTTTCTCTTGCCGTTAGCGGCGTTGGGCCTAGTGAGCATCCGCATGGGTGGACGCATGGTCATGTTTGGTGCGCCAGTCATGGCCTTGGGACTTGTCCTGCCCCTGTTTTGGCTGGTGCAAGGCTTGCTTAGGACGACATGGCGCGCTGCTGCAGGCGTGTTGACTGCTGCCTTGGTACTGATGCTGCTTGTGGCGCCGCTTGCGGAATTGATACCCGCCATGTCACAAGGGCCGGTGATCAACCGACGACATGCAGAAGCACTTTCGCGAGCGCGTTCCATGACGCCTGAGGATGCGACAATCTGGATTTGGTGGGATTGGGGATATGCTGCCCATCATTTTGCCCGCAGGGAAGCCATTGCCGATGGTGCGCAGCATGCAGGCCCTTCACTGTATCTGCCGGCAGCCATCTTTGCCACGGACAATCCGCGCTTTGCGCGGCAGCTCATCCGCTATACGGCCAAATGCGGTGGTCCCGGCAAGGTTTTTGCGAATATGGATGGCAAGGCCGCTCAAGAACTGATGGATAGGTTACGTTCACCCGAGACGCCGCTTATTGAAGGCGGGGATCGGCAATATGTGCTGGTCAGTTTTGAGATGTTGCGTCTGGGTTTCTGGATCAGCAATTTTGGCAACTGGAACTTCGTTACCCGCACTGGCGAGGGCGGGGCGCTTTCCATCGTACCGCAGGCCCTGGCGTACAGGCTCGACAGTGGCGAAGTGCGCCTTGATGGCAATAGCAGCGCCATTTTCGCCTCTTCCATAACGGTGTTTGAAGAAACGGGCGTCACCCTGCGCGACTACATTCGCGAATGGTTTGACGCTCACCCCAAGGCTAGGCGTGAGGAACAACAGGCTTTTCTTTCCAGCCGTCGCAATATTAATTTTTTGTTCAACCGCGTCACAGATGAAAAATTGGCCATGGACGCGAGGCTGCACACGTCACTCATGGTTCGCTTGTTGGTGGGCGATCCGCAGCATCCGGAGATTTCCCCGTATTTCAAGCTCACCTATGATAATGTTTTTGCCAGGATTTACGAAGTGCTGTAGCCGATGGTGTTCTTAATGATGATAGGGAATGTTGCGCAGGATGGTTTCGGCACGGTAGAGCTGTTCCAGGAGGACGACGCGGGCCAGCTCGTGGGGCAGGGTCATGTCCGAAAGACTGATGCAGGCTGCGGCGCTGCGCAGTACCTCGGGATCAAGGCCCCAGGGGCCGCCCACGATGAAGCAGGGGCGACCGGTCGCGTCTGTCTGGCGCAGCAGGTCGGCCAGTCGAGACGAGGTATGCCTTTGCCCATGTTCGTCAAGCACAAAGGGGATGTCCTCTGGCCTCAGGGCTTCCAGAAGACGGCGACCTTCCACGGCGTTGCGCTGTCCAGGTGGCAGGGCAGCGTCACCGTCGCGGACTTCGGTCAGTTCCAGACGGCGCCAGCGGGAAAGACGCTGGGCGTAATGAGCGGCGGCCTCTTTCCAGAAAGCTGTTTTTACTTTGCCAACGCATATGCAGCGCAAGGATTTGCCAGCCATGTTTTCCTGCCTGTGGCCTGCGCCTGACGGCGCAGCATTGGGGATTGATCTTGCGGAGTCCGCACAGCTTTTGCGTTGCGGCGGCATGCTTGTCTTGCCCACAGAGACCTTGTACGGGCTGGCCTGTCTAGCCGCTGACGCCGAAGCCGTGGCGCGAGTATATCAGGTAAAGCAACGTCCCGTCCACAAGCCATTGCCACTGCTGGCCGGCCATGTGTCTCAGGTGGGCAGCGTGGCTGACCTCACAATGATGCCGCCTGGGCTGTGTGCCTTTTGGCCCGGGCCACTCACCGTCCTGCTGCCCGTCCGCGTCCCCCTGCCCCTGCCGCTTGTGGATGCGAACGGTCGTATTGCCCTGCGTGTAACATCCCATCCCCAGGCTGCGGCGCTGGCCCTGCGGGCAGGGGGCGTGTTGACGGCCAGCAGCGCCAACGTGAGCGGCATGTCGGCCCCGCGTCGTATGGAGGATTTGGACGAAAAACTGCTGGCAGCGCTGCAAGCGTGCAATGCAACACTGTCGGACACGTACTCCCCGTCTTGCCTGCCCGTGCTTGCAGGCGCGCTACCGCCCTGTGGCGGAAAGCCGTCAACCATTGTGGAACCCCTACGCAGGGGGCAGGGCTGGGCGCTGCGCATGGTGCGCGAGGGCGCTGTCAGCGTAGCTGCACTGACAAAGGCAGGCTTTGCCGTCGTATGAGGTCAGACGTTTTTCCTGACCGGGTTGCACGCAGGCAGGTTCGTACAGTCCTTGCGACGCAGCTCAGAGCGGAGTATAGTATGCAGCAGGGCGGAAGGAGAAAAGCCATCCGTCTTTGGCGAAGCCTGTTGCCAGGGAGGCTTTAATGCGACATGAGGTCATTTGTCCACACTGCGGCAAGCCGTATTCCTGTTTTCGCAATCCCACGCCCACGGCGGATGTGGTCATCTATACGCCTGAACATGGCGTTGTCATCATTCGAAGGGCCAACGCGCCACTGGGCTATGCCCTGCCCGGCGGTTTCATTGATGAAGGAGAATGCGCCGAGGTTGCTGCCGTGCGTGAAATGCGCGAAGAAACGGGCCTGGATGTGGAGCTGACCGGCGTGCTTGGGGTGTATTCCCGCCCCGACCGCGACCCGCGTCTGCATACCCTGACCGTGGTGTTTACGGGAAGGCCACGCAATCCCGAAGCTCTGCAGGCCGGCGACGATGCTGCGCAAGCGGCATTTTATCAGCTCGACAATCTGCCCCGGCCTCTTGTGTTTGACCATGCGCAAATTTTGGCGGATTTTGCCCAAGTCCTGGCGGGCACGCGTTCCCTGGCCGCTGTGCAGCCCTGGCCGCAGGCGGCCTCTGAGGTCAGGGGCGAAAGATCATCTGCAGAGGGCTTGCATGGGGTATAGGAGCCTGCGGGAATGCGCGGACGATTTGCTGGCGCACGGGCATCTGGCATGTGTGGATTGCGAGGTGGATCCCCACCTGGAACTGGCCGCCATAGCGCGTCGGGCTTTCAGGGCCAAGGCACCGGCCTTGCTGTTTACACGGGTCAAGGGGACGGCCTTTCCCGTGCTGGCCAATCTTTTTGGTACGCGCGAACGTCTGCACTTTCTGTTCCGAGATAGCTTGCCAGCCCTGCACGCCGTATTGGCTGCCAGGGGCAATCTCCTGGCAGAGCTGAAGCATCCTTGGCGCTTGCTGCAGGCCATGCCTGGCGTACTGCGCATGTCTCCGCGCCTGCGCAAGGGGCGGGCAGAGCGCATCCCCGTTCTGCAATGCCGCAGCTCCCTGGCCCAGTTGCCCAGATACACAAGCTGGCCTCGTGACGGCGGCCCTTTTATCACACTGCCCCTTGTCTATACGGAAGATCCCGACCGGCCAGGTCCGGGAGCTTCTAATCTGGGAATGTACCGCGTGCAGCTTGCTGGCAACGAGTATGCCGCCGACGAGGTCGGACTGCACTACCAGATACACCGGGGCATTGGTGCGCACCATGCGCACGCCTTGGCCAAGGGCCAGGCATTGCCCGTGCATGTCTATGTGGGCGGCCCGCCGGGACTCAGCGTTGCGGCGGTCATGCCCTTGCCCGAAGGGCTGTCCGAGCTGCGCTTTGCCGGTATGCTGGATGGGGCGCGTGTGCCGATGGCAAGCGTGGAGGGTCTGCCCCTGCCTGTGTTAGAGCAGGCGGATTTTTGCCTTAGTGGCCATGTGCTGCCACAGTGCAAGCCGGAAGGCCCTTTTGGCGATCACATGGGCTATTACAGTCTGAAGCACAATTTCCCCGTCCTGCGGGTGGAAGCGGTATATCACCGCAAGGATGCCATTTGGCCCCTGACATCTGTGGGCCGCCCGCCGCAGGAAGACACGATTTTTGGCGAGTTCATCCATGAATTGACAGGCCCCCTGGTGTCGCAGGTCTTCCCCGGGGTGCGCGAAGTGCATGCCGTGGATGTGGCCGGCGTGCATCCCTTGCTCCTGGCCGTGGGAAGTGAGCGGTACACACCTTATGAGGCTGAGCGCGTGCCGCGCGAATTGATTACGGCGGGGCTGCACTTGCTGGGCAATACGCAGACGTCCCTGGCCAAGTATGTGCTGCTGGCTGCCCATGAGGATGACGCAAATCTCAGTGCCCGTCATGTTCCGACGTTTTTACGCCACATGCTGGAGCGCGTGGATTTCGCCACCGACCTGCACTTCATTACGCGCAGCACCACGGACACTTTGGACTATACGGGGCTGGGACTTAATTGCGGATCCAAGCTCTTGTGGGCTTCTGCCGGACGCAAGCGTCGCGAACTGGCGGGGGAGTTGAGCGGCCCGACGGCGGATTTTCCGCAACTGCCGCAGGGATTTGGCCCTGTGCGTGTCGCAGGTCAGGGGCTTCTGGCCTTGGGCGGTCCAAGGCATGTCTTGGCACGCAACCAGCAGGATCCGAGCATGGATGCCCTGACGCGAGCCTTGGCCGCATGGCCCGGGCGCGAAGCATTTCCCTTGGTGGTGGTGGTCGATGATCCGGATTTTTGCGCTGCCAGCCTGGACAATTTTCTCTGGGTCGCCTTTACGCGTTCGGATCCGGCGACAGATACATATGGAGTCTTGGCCTCCATATGTGCCAAGCATTGGTCGTGCAAGGCCCCTTTGGTGCTGGACGCACGATTGAAGCCCTTTCATGCCCCCCCATTGGAAGAGGAGGAAAGCGTCACGCGGCGCGTGGACGCCTTGGCGGCTCCAGGCGGGCCGTTGCACGGTCTGTTGTGACGGCGCAAGCGCCGTAACGTCTGTGCAGGGCATTTCCCCCCCCCCAAAAAAAGGAAAAGTTCTCTGTTCTCTGGCTCTTTGCCAAGGTCTACCGGAGCATTTCCCCCCACAAAGAAAGGGCGAGGTCGCAAAGAGAAAGGAATGTTTGATGAAGATAGCGCTTTTGCAGTGTAACAGCGTCAACGGTGATGTGGCCGGAAACCTGGCACGTGTGCAGAACGCAGTGCGTCAGGCGGCTCAGGAGGGCGTCGATCTCTGCGTCACACCCGAACTTGCGCTGTGCGGCGTGACGCCTGGCCATTTTTTACAGCTCGGGGGGTTTTCGGCGGCTTGTCTCAAATCTCTGGACATGCTGGCAGCGTCATTGCAAGACGGTCCCGCCCTGCTCGTGGGCGTGCCCGTGCCCAGCGTCTATGCCAACGGACTGCTGTCCAACGTGGCAGCGCTTGTGCAGAAGGGGGGCTGGCAAGTCGTTTCGCGCAAGGCATATCGCAATCAGGAATTGAGCTGGGACGCCCAAGCAGGGCTGGACTGTGGGGACGAGGATGCTCGTTTTTTTGACAGGGGTTTTTCCTGCGGCATCGTGACCGTGAATGGCTGGCGTTTGGGCGTGGTTCTGTGTGAACAATCGTTGAACGAGGATGGATCCTTTTGGAATGTTGGGCATGGGGGCAGCGCCCTCGTGGAATTGCTTCGGCGTGGCGTTGACGCCCTGGTACACATGGCGGCCTCGCCTTTTTGGCAGGGATCACAGGAGTCCCGGGAACGGCTGCTTTCCCAGGTGGCGGCGCGTCAGCATATGCACATTTTTTCTGTGAATATGGTCGGCGGAAACGACTGTCGTGTGTACAACGGCCAGAGTTGTGTCTTTGACCCAACGGGACAATTGCTGGCCCGCGGCAAGGCATTTGAGGAAGATGTCCTTGTGGTGAATACTGCCTCTGAACAGGGGGGTTCCAGGGTGGAGAGGCTCTGCGCCTGTGCAGAGGAGGACTGCTGGCATGCGCTCGTCCTGGGGACGCGTGATTTCGTGCGCAAGTGCGGAGGGCAAAAAGCTATAGTGGCGCTCTCGGGCGGCATGGATTCGGCTCTTGTGGCCTGCGTGGCCGTAGAGGCCCTGGGATCGGAACATGTCACGGGCGTCCTCATGCCGTCGCCGTACAGCAGCCCGGGTTCCCTGTCCGATGCGGCGCGGCTCGCGGCCAACCTGGGTATGGCCACCGTGACCTTGCCCATAGAGGATATTATGCGCGTCTACGCAACGACGCTTGCCCCGGGTTTTGCCCTTTTTGCCGAGCGGCCAGGGGATGTAACCCTTGAAAACATCCAGTCCCGCATACGCGGAACCCTGGTGATGGCCTTGGCCAACAGGGCCGGCGCTCTGGTACTCAATACCGGCAACAAGAGCGAATGCGCCGTGGGCTACTGTACCTTGTATGGCGACACTGTGGGCGCCCTCGGCGTCATCGGCGATGTGACCAAGACGCAGGTCTATGCCCTCGGGCATTGGTATAATGCCCACATCGGGGGCATTCCGGAGGAAATTTTTGTCAAGGCACCTTCAGCAGAGCTGCGTCCGGGCCAGAAGGATGAGGACAGTCTCCCCCCCTATGCCGTGCTGGATCCCGTTCTTGAGGAGCTTATGCGACCATCAGCGGCCTCCAGGCCAAAGGTGAAATCTGCCGATCTCTTGCGCCAGGACATCCAGGACAGGCTGTTGCGTTCGGAGTTCAAACGCCGACAACTTCCGCCGGTTCTGATGGTCAGTCCGAGTCCCTTTGGCACTGCTTGGCGGACGCCCGTGGCCGGTGTATTCCGCCTGCCCAAAGGTCAGGGCGACGAAGCGTGAAAATTTTTTTGACGATGTGTTGAGCGGGACGGTTTTTCTCTTGAAGAGGCAGCCACACTGCGGTAAGAGCAATGAGCATACAACATTGAGCAAGCGGAGGAGAACATGGCGGAAGCACCGGAAAGAAATTTGGCCCTGGATATTGTACGTATTACCGAGGCAGGCGCGCTTGCCTCAGCCCGGTGGCTCGGCAGGGGCAACAAGGAGGCCGGCGACGGAGCCGCCGTTGATGCCATGCGTGTAAGTTTTTCCACGCTCCACATTAATGGCGTCGTGGTTATCGGCGAGGGAGAGAAGGATCATGCGCCCATGCTTTTCAACGGAGAGCATGTGGGCGGCGGGGGAAGCCTTAGCCTGGATGTGGCCGTGGATCCCGTGGAAGGTACGAATTTGCTGGCCTATGGCCGTCCCAATGCCATTTCCGTCGTAGGCGTGGCCCCTCGCGGCAGCATGTTCAATCCAGGTCCCAGTTTCTACATGCAAAAGCTGGTTGTGTCCCACGAAGCGCGCGATGTGGTGGATCTCGACGCACCAGTGCAGGTCAACCTCAAAAATATTGCCCAAGCCCTGGGCAAGAGCATACAGGATTTGGTGGTCTTTGTGCTGGACAAGCCGCGGCATGAAAAACTTATTGCCGAAATCCGCGAAGCCGGAGCGCGTATTAAGCTGCAGACAGATGGCGACGTGGCTGGTGCGCTTATGGCTGCGGATCCGCGTTCCGGAGTAGACGTCATGATGGGTACTGGCGGTACACCGGAAGGCGTACTTGCCGCATGCGCCATCAAGGGCATGGGGGGGCAGATCCTGGCTCGTCTTGATCCGCAGTCCTATGTGGAGAAGGATTCCATCAACGAGGCGGGCATTGACATGCGCGAAATTCTCACGGTGCATGAACTGGTGCGCAGCGATGATTGCTTCTTTGCGGCGACTGGCATTTCAAGCGGCGATTTTTTGCGCGGTGTGCGCTACATCGGAAAGCAAGCCGTCACGCATTCCCTGGTCATACGCGGCAAGACAGGTACGCTGCGCTATATTGAATCCTACCACAATATGGACAGGCTTTCCAAAATCAGTGCGGTTCAGTATTGACAAAAATTTTTTAGGGCTTCGCAATATTCCCCTTCAAGGGGAATGCGCTTGACGGACGGCGAAGCCGATGGCATCCTTTTCGTAACCCCTCCCTTCGGGGAGGGGTCATCTTTGCTTTTCTATCCGTCAATGGCGCTGTCAGTCGGCGGATGGAGTCAACTGTGGATTGAAACATGAGCCATAGATGTTTTCTCTTGTTTGCAGTGCTTCTTGCGTTCTGCCTGAGCTGGTCGGGGTCGTTGGGCAGTGGTGCTGCGGCATGGGCCGCCCAGGCTCCGGCCAGATCCGGTACAAACAGGAAAGCGCCCTCCGTGTATGCCAATCAGCCTGCTGTGACTGAAAAGGAATTGCTGCGTTTTTTGGACGTGCTGCCACAATTCCGGGCCTGGGCCAAGGCAGCCCATGAGGAAGCCCATCCCATCCTGCGCAACGGCAAGGCTGATTTTTTGTATTCTGACAAAGCTGCGGCATGGGTGCAGGCTCGCAACTGGCTTCCCGTGCGTTTCTTCTGCGTCATGGGACGCATGGCGGCAGCGCTTGCCATCGTCGAAGACGGACATGACCTCGGCCCGCGAGCCAAAGACATGCCCGCAGTGTCCGCAGAGGAGTTGGCCCTGGTTCGTCGCCATTTGGGCAGCATCCTCAAAGCCAGTGGGGCTGTGCCACCCATCAACTAGGGCTGTCTCTGTCGAGTGTCGAGACTGCTCATCCGGTTTGCAGGAAGCAGAGGCTGTGGGAGCGTACATGGGGCAGGATATTTTTGATCTTGTCATGATTTTGTTGTTGATGGGCTTCACAATCCGAGGATTTTTGCACGGATTTGTGGAGGAAATCGCTTCGCTGGTTTCCCTGTTGGGTGCCTTTTGGGCGGCGCACCAGTACCACGCTGCCTTGGCCCCTAGGTTGACCTTCATTGCCGAGCCGGCCTGGCGAACCATTGCGGCCTATGTCGCCATATTTTTCCTGGTGGTCGTTGGCGTCGCCATAGTGGCCCGTCTTGTGCAAAAAGCGCTTTCTGCCATACCCTTCGTGCCTTGGGCGAACAAGGTCGCCGGTGGCATGCTGGGACTGGCCAAGGGGGTGCTGCTCTGCGCCCTTATCCTCTTGGTGTTGCAAAAATTTTTTGCCGACGCGCCCTTTATGCGTCAATCGCGGGTATTGCCCTATTTCAATGCCCTTATGGCTCAGATGCATGACTGGCTTCCGCCGGATTTGACCAGTCGTCTGGGCCTGTAATTCAGCGTCAAAGGATGCCATGCCATGCCAAAGTCCGCATTGGAAGAGCTGCAAGCCGTCATCGACAGGTTGATTGCCCCGGACGGATGTCCTTGGGACAGGGAACAGACACCGCAGAGCTTGACAGAATATATCATTGAGGAATGTCACGAACTTGTCAGCGCCATTCGTTCTGGAAAGGCGGTCGATGTGTGCGAGGAACTGGGGGACGTGGCGTTCTTGCTCCTCTTTGTGGCCCGACTCTATGCAGGACAGGGCGCTTTCACCTTGGATGACGCTCTGAACGCTACCCGGGCCAAGATGATACGCCGTCATCCGCATGTGTTTGGCCAAGCGCACTTTGAAAACATGGATGAACAGCTCAAGGCATGGGAAAACATTAAGCGGGCAGAACATGCCCAAGGAGAGGGCAAGCCCAGAGGGCTGTATGACAGTTTGCCGGAAAGCCTGCCCCCCTTGACCAAGGCATACAGAATCAACTCCAAGGCGGCACGTGTAGGCTTTACATGGCAGGAAGATGAAGAGGTGGAGCAGCAGGTGGAAGCCGAGTGGCTGGAATGGCTTGACGCTTCCGCCAATGGCGATACGTGTGCCCGGCAGCATGAGCTGGGGGATCTTTTGTTCAGCATAGCGGAACTGGGCCGCCGCAAAGGGATCAAGGCCAGCGAGGCCCTGGACATGGCCAATCGCCGCTTTCTCCGGCGTTTCCGGCGTATGGAGGAACTGGCCCAGGCCCAGGGCAAGGATTTTTCCGCACTCTCTCTGGACGAAAAGGACGAATTCTGGAACGCCGCCAAGGCCGAGGAAGCAAAGGATGGGAGTTGATTGCCCATGCGAGGGCATGGCCTGTTTTGCAGTCTGGCCGCAAGCCTTTCCGGCTGTTTGCCGATCGTGCTTCTGCTTTCCCTGATGTGCTGCGCCTGTACCGCCGCACAGAGGCACAAGCCGATGCCCGTCCCTTCCCCAAACTTGCCGCGCCCGGATCCAGGCCATATCCAATGGCTCGAGCGGCAATCCATGTTGGGCAATGCCCAGGAACTGTCGCAGCAGGTTTCCGGCACGGATCTGCTCTGGCGCAACAGTGCCTCCCTGCGCCGTCTGCCCCTGTTGCAATCGGCCGCGCCGCACTGGCTGGACGTCAATCCCCATGCCTTGACGGATGGACAGTCTGTGTTGCGCACACTGGCTTCCCCCGACTTTCTCACGTTTCTGAAAGAAGCCGGCTATCAAGGCATTTTCTTCGCGCCTACGGGAGAAACGGACGCCGTCTGGAGTGCCAGGCCCGTGGCGGTGGATAATGACGTCGAAGGCGAAAATGTTGTTTCCCTGCGTCTTGCGCCGAATCTGGGCAATGACAAGGATTTCAACTCCCTGGTCAATGCTCTGGAGGCGGCACATGTGCAGCTGGGTGGGGATTTGCCGCCTGCCGCTACCGGCCTTGGCCCGGATTTCATGTTGCAGGCGCGCAAGGCATCGCGTTTTGACGGCGTATATGCCATGCTTTCCATCCCCCGTGAGGATTGGGATGTCTTGCCCGTGACGGCTGGCGAGTGGGCTTGTCTGCCCTTGGGGGACAGTGCGGTGAAGACCTTGCGCCAACGCGGCGTTCTGCCGGAACGTTTGCGGCGGGATGCGCTGTATTGGGGAGCGCCTGCGGGTTGGGCCGTGACGGGTGAAGTCCGCGGCGTGGACGGTCAGACACGGCGCTGGGCCTATCGCTATGTCGGCAGCAGTCAGCGTCCTGTACTCTTGTGGCAGGATCCTTCAGCGCAGGCCCGCCGTATCTGGTCCGCTGCCATCATACGCCATACGGGGCTGCAACGGCAGACACTGGCGGGTTTCAGGCTGGAAGGGCTGATGGGATTGGACACGCTGCCCGCAGACGGCGCTGACAAGCCTGCCGCTCTTGCCGCAGCGCCGTTGCCGGAAGCTCTGGCAACTATGTCTGGAGAAGTGCATCGCTATGGCGGCTGGAGCTTGCAGGACGACATTTTGCCCCCCTCGTTGACCAGAACCGTGCTGGATGCGGGCGTGGACTTCACGCGTGACAACAGCACGTGCGCATTGGCTGCTCAGGCGCTCTTGAGCGGCGATGCCACGCCGCTTGCGGCGGCCCTCAGGGCCAGTGTGGCGGACAATGTGGATCACAGCCGCCTTGCCCGAGGCGTGCGGTGTGGGTCGTCTACGGTCTGGCGTCCTTTGCCTGGGCAGTCAGCAGGCCGAGAACAGGGGCGGTTCAGGCAAAAAACTTCAAATTTTGATCTCGATCGCGGGGCAAGCGTGGCCTCGCTGGCCGCACGGGCATTGGGCCTGGACAGCGCCCATGTAGCGGAACATCAAGCGGCCATGTGTTCAACCTGCCTCTTGCTCCTGGGTTGGCGCATTGGCTTGCCGGGCTTGACCTTCTTGAGTCCGCAGGATCTGGTGGGGGCGTTGGACAGTGCAGCGGCACCCAACGTCCGGGTACCCTTGTGGGAAGAAAGCCCGCTCTCCGTCGGTCGTGCGGCATCCATGGCCTTCGGATCGTTGGCAGCACAGTGGGCGCAAGAAGACAGCTTTGCCCGCCAGATAGCGCGCTTGCTGCATGTGCGCCATGCAACAGGGCTGGCCCAAGGCAGGCTCGTGCGCATTGTGACAGGCCCTCCCGGCTGTCTGGCCGTGTGGAGCGCTCTGCCTCAGGGCGGCTATTGGGGGCTGTTTGCCAATTTTTCTCCAAAGCCACAGCGTATGACCTGTCCGCTCCCTGACGATGCCAGTCCTCACGCGCTGGCAGTCGCCGACGGACACGTTTTTGCGGTGAAAAACCATAGCCTGACCCTGCCGATGGGAGCGCGCGAGGCGCAGCATGTCCTGATTGGCGTGCCACCGTCCCGTTTCCCTGTGGTCGGGGAGGGGTTCAGACCAAAAAGGAAATGACGATGCATCAAGACAGCGGCACATCTTCGCAACAATCAGAAGTTCAGGCTGTTGATACCCTTGACCTAGCCGGGCAAGAAAGGGAAAAAGACGCTGCTGCAGAAGAGCAGGCCGTGACGGCGCATGTACACAGCTTGCCCGCAGAGGACGATGGCGTCTTCGATCGGGCCAGCCGTGCGGGCTTCCTGACCCTGTTTCTGCTCTTGGTCGTGCAGTCCTGGTCTTCTTTCTTGGGCATGAACCTTTACTGTCCTGTCGAGGTTGAGAACGTACTGGCCTATCGGGAGAGTGTCGCGCAGGGATTGTGGCTTGCCCCGATAGGTCGGGGAGACATGTGGCCAGGCTTCTTCTGGTTTCTGCGCGGACTGGACTGGAGTTTCGCGCACACAATGCCTCAATGTGCGCATTTGCTCTTTCCCTTGGCTGCCATGCTGGGGAGCTTGCTGGCCCTACTGGGCGTTCTCACGCTGGGCCGCGCCGCAGGCTTGCCCCGAACTGCCGCTCTGGCCGGCGGCCTAACGCTGTTCTGTGCGCCTGTTTTTCTTCCTTTGTCCAGTTTCTTAGGGCCGCAGAGCTTGGCCTTGGCCTTGACCTTGTTTTCTCTGGCATGTCTCTGCCAAGGTTGGCGACAGGAACGTGCCTTCCTGCTGTTGCCCCTGGGCTTTGCGCTTGCCGCCCTGGCGGGCTTGAGCGGGGGAGTCTTGTTTCTCGCCCTGCCCTTGGCGAGCAGCCTCATCTTTATCTTCTGGCGCTGCTCTTTTCGGCGGGGACGCGCCCTGGACGGCCTGCTAGGCTTCGTACTGCTCTTGCTTGTGGTCGGGGGCTGGCTGGTTGGCGTTATTCTTTGGCAGCCTGCAGCTGCCTATTTGCAACATTTGGGGCAAAATCTGGTTGTTTGGCCCCTCGCATCTTCTTGGTGGAAGGCCCTTGCCGTGGCAGGAGTGGGCTTGCTGCCCTGGCTGGCCGTGCCTTGTTGCGTCTCCTGGTTGCGCGTGGTGCGTTTTGCCCCTTGGGATCTCCTGTCCTCGCGTAAGGAAAATGCCGGGGTGGCCTTTCTCTGGATTGCTCTGGCAGTAAGCTGCGCTTTGAGTCCCTTGGCCACAAGCCCATTGGGGGCGGCGCTCTGCATGGCTTCCGTGGCTGCGCCACTGCTGGGCAAGGCATTGCTGCGGCTTCCCCCTGCTGGCTGTCGGCTCTTTCACGCCATCGCCGGTCTGTTTCTGGCCTGCGTTGGGATCGTCCTCATAGCGCTGTACTTCGATGGCGGACGGCAGACCCTGGTGGATATGACGCACATCCCCCTGACCGATGCGCAAAGTGCGGTTTTGGCCGCGCTGACGGGTTTGCCCGTTTTGGGCGGCCTGTGCCTGGTTGCGGCCCTGGCAGTCCTGCGCATGGCCCTTGGGCGAAAGCGCACGGGCATGGGCAAGGCATTGCTTGTATATGCTGGCATTGTCGTGCTTCTGACACAACCGGCAGCCTTGCTGTTGGCACCGCAGCTTGCGCGTATGCCTGCAGCCCAAGTACGGCATTTGGAAGACATTCCTGGTTCCACGCCAAGCCAGGTGCCTGAACAAGCGGCAAGCCAGAAACCAACGCAAGCGGTGGGGCAGGAATCAACGCAAGCTGCGGGGCAAGAGGAAAAGCAGGCTCCCGAGGCGGCTACGTCGTCTGCTCCTGCGCACGAAGCGCCCCTTGTCTCGCCCTCGCAGCCAGCGCCAGCCGCACAGCCAGCGCCAGATGCGCAGCCGGAATCGCAGTCAAGTTCAGCGCTACCGGACACGCAGTCCGCAGTTCCGGACACGCAGTCTGCGGTTCCGCAAGCTGAAGACAAGCCAGCTCCGGCGCAGAGCATGACGCCGTCTGGCCAGGAAGTGCCTGCCGTCCCGACGCATGCGACTCCGCCAGTGTCGCCGGAGGCTACGGACACGACAGCAAAGCAACCTGCTGCCGAATAAGGCGCTTTGATCGTCAGCTCTTGCCTTCATGGGGGCTGGTCGTGTTACTTAGTTTGCAGTGTGCCAAGCGCAATGTCCCGGAGCGCACCGCCGCAGATCAATACGTCTTTCCCTTTGAAGGCAAAACCATAGATTTGACATCCTCCCCCGCCTAAAGTCGGGGGATTCCTAGCGGTAGAAAACTACCCTAGGCGGGTTCCTGCTTCATCGAGACTGCCCAAGGGGATATACGCTTGGTTTTCGCTTTCAAATTCCCTCTGTGGGGAATTTTACGGCTACGAACCAACGCCCTATTCCCCTAGGTCTCACTATCTCTCCACAGGCTGACACGGTCTGCCCGACCGCCAAAGAAGAGTCTGAAGCAGGAAAGGCAAAAAGGCAAGAAATTCTTGCGGTGCGCCCTTGCGAGTGCCGCACGCATGTGCGGTCGAGCGAAATCCAAACTATCCCCGTCCTGAAGGACGGGGTTTTACGGCGCGTTTGATAAATCTGTCTGGCAGGCAATCCGCTGGCCAGGAGTGCATGGGCATAATTTTTTTCGAGTATCTGCCGCAGGGCATTGGCGCAGGCCCCTGCCAAATTGCTGTCGTCCGGATCAACAGTCTTGAATTCCAGGACAATGCCATGCTCGCCGACGCGCAGGGGAATCATGGTCACATCGTATCTGCCAAGCCCGCTTTCACGGTTGGAGCGGATATCATAGCGGCCCTGCAAATCCACGATGAGTCCCAGAACGAAAGCATGGTAAAAGCGTTCGGGATGTTTCCCGCCAGTATCAAAAAAACTGAAGGTGTGTTGGGCAATATCGCGCAACAAGGTATTCATGTAGGCCAGATTGTCCGAGAGCAGGGCTTGTTGAAACAAGCGGCTTTCACCATCCTTGCCATAAAACCAACGGGAGACGAGCTTGCGCATAATGAGGCGCACTTCGCCATTGGTTAGGGCAAGCTTATAGTTTTCGTTTTGAGCATCATAAGCCAAAGGCTTGACATAGCCTGATGCAAGTAAAAAGCTCCAAATGGCGCCTGGTGTGTCATAGATTTGGGAAAAGACGATCTCTTCATCCAAGGTCGTGGTGATGGATCCGCCTCGTAGCAAGGTTCCGAACTCTTCTTTCACAGCAGCATTGGCTTGGCCCATGAGCTTGCCCACGAGGGCATTGGAACTGGTCTGCGCCCAATAGGGCGCACAGCGTTTTTCCGCGAGATAGTTGACAATTGACCATGGATTATACATTTCCTTCTGCGTTCCAAAGATAAAGCCGTCATACCACTGCTTTACTTCTTCTCTGGCAGTGAGTCCGTACTCCTCCATGGCGCTAAAAACCTCTTCTTCCGTGAAACCAAAGCAGTCGGTATAGCTGTTGCTTGTTGTCGTCACAACTTTCAAGTTGTTCATCAAATATTCGGCGCGGAAACCTCGGCATTCATGCCGAGGAGGAAGCGCCGCCTCCAAAGTTTTTCCTTGACTGCCAAGTTGTTACACACTATTTTTTCCCATATGAAGCGTACCATCTCAATGAAGCTCCTCACAACAGCGGAACAGAACGCCGCACTTGAAGACATGCAAAAGGAATTTAACGCGGCGTGCAATCAGATAGTTCCGCTTGCAGCCGTCAATAAATGCGCCAATCGTGTTGCGCTGCATCACCTCGCCTACTATGCTGTGCGTGGGGTGCATCCCGCATTGGGCAGCCAGATGGTGT
>JAFTCE010000149.1 GCA_017454855.1 Desulfovibrio sp. | reverse complement strand
TTTTTCTGCTTGGGGCGGAATGGCGAGCGGGCCGATGGGCCTCTTGCAGACGCAGGAGAGAAAGCTGCGGCACAGAGCAACATTTTGCATGACCAGCTCAAAGATAAAGTGGTCATTGAGCGTCAGTTCTTTCCATGTTTTTCTTTTGCGCATGCGCCAAATCCTTACACAAGGTGTACGCAAAACACTGTGGAAAATACTAAAGTCTGCATGGCTGTGCAAGTTGACGCCAGTACACATGCATGTACACCGGCAGGCTTGGTCAACTTCGACTCAACGCTGGAGTTTTTGCACTTGCTCCACGCTGAGGCCAGTAAATGTGGCAATTTGCTCCAGTGGCAGACCGCCGTCAAGCATGCGTTGTGCAATATCCCGGCTGCGCTTTTCTTCGCCCTCAGCCTTGCCTTCGGCATAACTTTCTTCACGTTCGTCTTCAATATACATGGCAAGTGTCATATACTTTTTCCTTTGCTGCTCATCAGCTTTGATACGTTGTACTTCGGCATCCAATGCTGCCACGAACTCGCCCTGCACCGTGCCGCTGACCATGTATATTTCCTTGCTTTTCCTAGTGTTACAAGTACCCGAAGTCGTCCTGTTCGGCAAGGGCAAATCCCTTTTTTCTACAGCTACGTACGTGCAACGCAAAGCTTACAATTTCTGAATTGTCTCCTTGTCGTGACACATGCGCGGCTCCAAAAATTACGCATTCGCTATAAAAAATTGCAAATACAGAAATTTTGTGCATGGCGGCAAGCTGTCAAAGCGGATGAAAAATCGCGCTTATGCGGCCCTTTATGGCAACACTATGTGAGGGTATATTCATGAAAAAAGCCTTGATTACTGGCATCACCGGTCAGGACGGCGCCTATCTCAGCGAATTTTTGCTGTCCAAAGGCTACGAAGTGCATGGCATCAAACGCCGCACGTCCCTGTTAAACACGGATCGCATTGATCATCTCTACCAGTCCCCGCACACGGCAGATCAGCGCTTTATCCTGCACTATGGCGATCTTACGGACGCGGCCAATCTTATGGGCATCATGGCCGAAGTGCAGCCGGATGAAGTGTACAACCTGGGGGCGCAGAGTCATGTGCAGGTAAGTTTTTCCATGCCAGAGTACACGGCCAATGTGGACGGACTGGGAACACTGCGCTTGTTGGAGGCCATCCGAGCCGTAGGGCTTGGCGACAAAGCGCGTTTCTACCAGGCTTCGACCAGCGAGCTTTTTGGCAAGGTTCAGGAAATCCCCCAGCGCGAGGCCACACCATTTTATCCCCGTTCGCCCTATGCCTGCGCCAAGCTTTTCGCCTACTGGATTACGGTGAATTACCGTGAGGCGTACAACATGTACGCCTGCAACGGCATTCTCTTTAACCACGAATCCCCAGTGCGAGGGGAGACCTTTGTCACCCGCAAGATCACGCGCGGCCTTGCCCGCATTGTGTTAGGACTCAATGACTGCCTGTACCTGGGCAACCTCAACGCCAAAAGGGACTGGGGCCATGCCCGCGATTATGTGCGCATGCAATGGCTCATGTTGCAGCAGGAAGAAGCACACGATTTCGTTATTGCTTCTGGCCAGCAGTACAGCGTGAGGGATTTTGTCAATGCTGCAGCTGCGGAATACGGGCTTGTCCTTGCTTGGGAAGGATCGGGCGTTGAAGAAAAAGGCATCGTGGAGCAGACAGACGACAGAAAAATACAAAGGTGCGCCGGAGGCCGCACTGCTTTGAAGTGTCATTGCAAACCCGGGGACATCATTGTACGCGTGGATCAGCGCTATTTCCGGCCCACGGAAGTGGAAACCCTTTTGGGCGACGCGTCCTTGGCAGCGGAAAAATTGGACTGGAAACCCGAAATCCCCTTTGGGGATATGGTTGCCGAGATGGCCCAGGAAGATCTGCAGCTCACCATGCGCGATGCCGTGAGCAGTGCGGCTGGTTTCAAAACCTTCAGCCATAACGAATAGGGGATGACATTGAACGCGCACATCACAAAAGAGATGAAAGTGTACGTTGCCGGCCATCGTGGGCTTGTGGGTAGCGCCCTGTGTCGCGCCCTGAAACGCAAAGGCTATGGAACCCTTGTCACGCGCACACATGCAGAGTTGGATCTCTGCGAACAGCAGGCCGTAAGAGCCTTTTTTGCCCTTGAACGGCCCGAAATCGTCATACTCGCCGCAGCAAAAGTAGGTGGTATCTACGCCAACGCCACCTATCCTGCGGAATTCATTTACCAAAATCTTCAAATACAGAACAATGTCATTGACAGCGCCTGGCGCAATGGCTGCAAAAAATTTCTTTTTTTGGGATCATCCTGCATTTACCCCAAGCTCTGCCCGCAACCCATCAAGGAAGAATACTTGCTCACAGGATCCCTGGAACCCACCAATGACGCCTACGCCCTGGCCAAAATCGCTGGCATTAAAATGTGCCAGGCGTACCGCAAGCAGTACGGCTTTGACGCCATTGCCGCCATGCCTACCAACCTGTATGGCCCTGGCGATAACTACCATCCAGAGAACAGCCACGTTGTTCCGGCCCTGATTCGCAAGTTTTCTGAAGCCGTCCACAACAAGGACGCAAGCGTGACCCTTTGGGGCACGGGCAGGGCGCTGCGTGAATTTTTACATGTAGACGACATGGCCGATGCCTGCGTCTTTCTGCTCGAAAACTATTCCGGTGCTGAACACGTCAATGTGGGCAGCGGCAAGGAATGTACCATTCTGGAACTTGCGCAGCGCATTGCCCAAATAGCTGCTTTTACAGGGGAGATTGTGACGGACACCTCCAAGCCCGACGGTACGCCGAGAAAGCTCATGGATTCTGCCAAATTATTTGGCATGGGCTGGAGGCCAAAAATATCCCTACAACAAGGCTTGGAGGAATGTTATCGCGATTTTAGCGAGCAACACAGGTCTTCTTCTGGGGCTGACCTGGCACATGCATCACGTTCACCAGGGTAGAGGGGGTAAGAGGGACGCGTTCTAGAGCAGGAAAAAACGTCATGAAGTCTTCCCCTCTGTCCGCTATCCATACGGCCTTTCTTGCCCAGGACTATGGCGCGGCCCTGCAGGCGTGTCTGTCCACACTGCTCTACGAGCCGACAGAGGCGCGCAGCGCCCTGGCCTACATGCCGCTGCTCCTGCAACGCTTGGGACTCAATGGGGCCTGCCTGCCGCTCTTTGCCTGGCAGGACGGGATTTTTTCCTTGCCCCGTGCTGATCGCGTCGGCTGCCACGACGACATCGGGCTGGTCAGCGTCATCACCGTGGTCAAGGATCTTGTGGCGGCGGGCAGAATGGGGATGTTCTTGAAGATGCTGGACTCGGTTCAGGAGCAGACCTGGCCGCAGGAAAAAATCGAGCATCTTGTAGTTGACGGAGCTTCCACGGACGGCACACCAGAATTTCTGGAACGCCTATTGGCGGAGGGAAAAATCCAGGCCCTGGTCAGCAAGCCGGACACGGGCGTGTATGAGGCCATGAATCGGGGCTTGTGCCAGGCCCGAGGGGATGCCATGCTCTTCCTCAACTCGGACGACGCCCTGGAGCCGCAAGCCCTGGAGCTGCTTGTGCAGGGTATTGTGCGCCAGGGGGTAGATTACGCCTATGCCGATGTCCTGCGTTATGACGAGAGCGGGGAAGTCGTGGGCACACATGTGGGCAATGGCCGCGCCGTGTTTTTTGGCACGCCTTACTGTCACCAGACCTTGTTGTGCCGCAAGCGCTGTTATGCCGTGCTGCGCTATGACGAGCATTTTCAAATCACGGAATGGCCGCTCTGCGTCAAGCTGCACGAAATGGGCTTCACGGCGCTGCATGTGCCTGAGCGCCTTGTGCGCTTCAGAGTAGGGGGCAAGTCCTGCACTGGCACCCCCTTGGCCGTTGAGCAGCGCGTGATTCAGAAGTACATGGCCTTCAGGCTTGGCCTGGATTTGGAGGAATATCTGTCCCTGGCAGCCTGTGTGCGCCTGAAAAACCTGCACCGTCCCTTGACCGAGACAGAAGAGAATCTTTTGCGTAAATGCCAAAAACATGGCACACTAGCAGCGCGTATGTTCGTCAATATGTGTACGCTGGACAGAGAGCAAGGTAGCTAGCTATGGATACGCGACTTTCTTCGTTTAAGGCATACGATATCCGCGGCAAGGTTCCGGCAGCGCTGGACGTCGGCCTGGCCCAGGCCCTGGGCCGGGCTTTGGCCGAAACGCTTCCGGCCAAAAATGTGGTTCTGGGGCGCGACGCACGCCTTTCCGGATCCATGCTGGCCGAGGCCCTCACTGTCGGCTTGCAGGCCGCTGGCGCCAGCGTCACGGATTTGGGCATGTGTGGCACGGAGGAAATCTACCATGCTGCGGCCAAGTATTCCTTTGACGCCGGGGTCATGATCACGGGGAGCCATAATCCGGTAGATGAAAACGGATTCAAAATCGTGCGCGGCGGGGCCATACCTGTCAGTGGGGACTCCGGCCTGCACGAAGTGCGCGACAGGGTGGCGCAGCTCCTGGCCGAAGACGGGGCTTCCTGCGAAAAGCCAGCGCCGACGCAGCACCGTTCCTTCCGGGCAGACTATGTACAGTGGCTGCTGCGCGCCAGTGGTCTGACAGGCATTGAACGCAAGGGCCGCCCGCTGAAAATCGTGGCCGATGCCGGCAATGGCTGCGCCGGCCTGGCGTTACGGGAACTGGCGCCACACCTGCCCCTGGACATCGTAGCCCTGCACTGGGAACCTGACGGCACCTTCCCCAACGGCGTGCCTAATCCCCTGTTGCCGGAACGCCGGGCAAGCACGGCCAGGGCCGTGCGCGAGGCGAATGCGGACATGGGGGTAGCCTGGGATGGCGATTTTGACCGTTGTTTTCTCTATGACGGGGACGGCAATTTCGTGGAAGGCTATTATTGTGTGGGCTTACTGGCCGTGGAGCTGCTGGCCGGGCATCCTGGGGCGAAGATCGTTCACGATCCACGCGTCTACTGGAATACGCGGGAGCTTGTGCTTGCAGCAGGCGGTCGTCCCGTCATGGGCAAGACAGGGCACGCCTTCATCAAGGAACGCATGCGCGCCGAGGATGCCCTGTATGGGGGCGAAATGAGCGCACATCACTACTTCCGAGATTTTGCCTACTGCGATTCTGGCATGTTGCCCTGGTTGCTGGTGGCGGCCCTGGTGCAGCGTACAGGCCGTACGTTGGCGGATCTGGTGGCGGAGCGCATGGCCGCCTATCCCTGCAGCGGGGAGATCAACCTCCGCGTTCCCGATGCCAAGGGCCTCATGCAGCAGCTACGTGACGCCTATGCGGGTTCGGCCAGCCACGAAGATCATCTGGACGGTCTCAATCTTGAATTTGAGCATTGGCGCTTCAACGTGCGCATGTCCAACACCGAACCCCTGTTACGCCTGAACGTGGAAACACGCGGCGACAAAAATTTGCTGACAGAGAAGACAGCCGAACTGGTGCGCCGCCTGGAGCAGGGCGGTGCCATTACCGTATAACCCAAGGGGTCCATCATGGGGCACATCATCCCCGTCATTCTTTGCGGCGGCAGCGGTACCCGCCTGTGGCCGCTGTCGCGGGAAAGCTATCCCAAACAGTTCGTGGACATGGGCGAGGGCAGAACGCTGTTTGGCGACACCTGGGATCGCGCACTGCGCCTGCCCGATGCACAGGAACCCATTGTGGTCTGCAACGAAGCCCATCGCTTTTATGTGGCGGCAGAGCTGTACCGTCGGGGAAAGAGATGCCGCATTCTGCTGGAGCCGGAAGGCAGGAACACGGCACCGGCCCTGGCTCTGGCCGCATTGGCAGCCAAGGAACGTGACGCACTCCTGTTGGCCCTGCCTGCCGACCACGCCGTGGGCAATGTGCAGGCCCTGATTTCAGGAGTCATGCAGGCCAAACCTATTGCCGAAGCGGGCAACATCGTCACCTTTGGCATTGTGCCTACCGAGCCAGCTACGGGCTATGGCTATATCCAGCAAGGGGCAGCCTTGGGCGAGGGCATCTACCGCGTGGCCCGCTTCGTGGAAAAACCCGCCCTGTCGGCGGCCAAGGAAATGCTGGCCCAGGGGGACTATTTCTGGAATAGCGGCATGTTTCTTATGTCCGTGGCCACATACCTGGATGAGCTTGAGTCCCATGCCCCGGACATCCATGCCGCCTGCGCCAGCGCTTGGGAAGGCCGTTGTGAGGACGGCGCCTTCACGCGGCCCGCAAAACAGGCATTTCTCGCCTCACCAGCTGATTCCGTGGACTATGCCGTCATGGAACACACCAGGCTGGCCGCTGTGGCGCCCCTGGCCACTGCCTGGAGCGATCTGGGTTCCTGGGAAGCCTTTTATCAGGAGGGGGCCTCGGACGACAAGGGTAATGTGTGCCTCGGGGATGTCATTGCCGAAGATGTGGCCAACTGCTACTGCAATGCCCGACACCGCATGATTGCGGCCATTGGCCTGAAAGACATGCTCATCGTGGAAACGCGCGATGCCGTGCTGGTGGCGCCGCGCACGTGCGCTCAGGACGTCAAGAAGATCGTGCAGCGCTTGCGCCAGGCAGGACGACAGGAATATCGTCAGCATCCCCAGGTCTTCCGACCGTGGGGCAGTTATGAAACGCTTGCCCTGGGCGAACGCTTCCAGGTCAAGCGCATTGTTGTCACCCCGGGCGCTGAACTCTCGTTGCAACTGCATCACCACCGCGCTGAACACTGGATTGTGGTCAGTGGAACGGCCCAGGTGACCAACGGAAGTACAACGCAGCTCTTGACGGAAAACCAGTCTACCTATATCCCTCTGGGCGTGAAGCACAGGCTCAAAAATCCTGGCGTCATCCCTCTGGTACTGATCGAAATACAGTCCGGCGCCTATCTGGGTGAGGACGACATTGTCCGCTTTGCCGATGCCAATGGCCGAGAAGGGGAGGGCGCTGCCGCAACATAGGGGTACACGGCGCTGTATTGCCCATGTCGTCAAAATGGAGTGTGCGCATATGACGTTGACCATCGGTTGCATTGGGTGCGGGAACATGGGCGGAGCCATGTTATCCGGATTGGCGAGACATGGCGGATATGACTTGTGCGGCTACAATCGCAGCCCTGAACGCATGCAGCCCTTGGAACAGCAGGGCGTACACGTGCTGAAAAGTCCCTTGGCCGTGGCCCAGGCTGCAGACTTGGTGCTTGTGGCCGTCAAGCCCTATCAGGTGGAAGCCGTGCTGCGGGAAGTGCGTCCGGCCTTGAACAGGGACAAGGTAGTTGTCTCCATAGCGGCTGGCATCCGTCGTCAACGTCTGGCCGCGTTCACGGACAATGCCTGTCCTGTTGTGCGTTGCATGCCCAACACGCCGGCCCTGGTGGGCAAAGGTTTGTTTGCCCTGTGCCTGGAAGACCCGACGTTGACAGCGGCACACAAGCAAGTTGTGCGTGATGTTTTTGCGGTTCTGGGCCTGTGCATAGACATGCCGGAGAGTAAGTTCACGGCCTTTTCCGCGCTCATTGGTGCCGGACCGGCTTACGTTTTCGCCATGATGCAGGGGCTTGCTCAGGCTGGTGTTACGCTGGGATTTCAGCATGCCGAGGCACATGCCATGGTCGCGGCCTTGTTTGATGGCTGCGCCGCCATGGCGGCCAGCGGGACAAAACATTTCATGCAGTTGCGCGACGATGTCTGTTCGCCGGCGGGATTGACCATTGCTGGCGTCAATGTGCTGGATCGGGCCGGTCTGACAGGCTTGCTGGTGTCGGCGGTGCTTGCGGCGGACGCCAGGGGCAGAGATATGGAAAAGGAATAGACGGCGTTGATGGGGCGTTCTTCTTCATAATCCCTTCCTTCAGGGATGGCTGCACGGCTCCTCTCCGCACGGTGACGGAGTCAGTCGGCGGATGGGCTGTGGATTGAAACATCTGGAACACCATCAAGGAGGTGCAGTATGCCGGTCGTCACTTTTGAAGCGGCGGGCCTGAATAAGGAGCAAAAGCGTCAACTTGTGGCAGAGTTCACGGAAACAGCCGCACGCATAACCGGCTTGCCCAAGGAAACCATTTTTGTCTTCCTCAAGGAGAACAGCGCCGACAATGTGGGCGTTGGCGGCGTTCTGGTGTCGGAGCTGCCAGGCAAGATGGTCGTTTGAGCATAAGGGAGTGGCAGCCATGGTTCTTTCACGCCGGACGGCCATGAAAGCCCTTGCCATGATGGGCTTGGGCCACAGCCGTGAGAATGTGAGTGGAAGCAGAGGGAGCATGAAAAGAGCGTTGATAGTGGGGCTGATAGCTGTGAGTCTTTTCCTTTTGCCTGCCGCTCAAGGCCATGCCGCAGAAGAACAGCCTCTAGTGCGTATGGCCTACATCACGGTCAAGCCGGGGCTGCAGGATGCCTTTATTGCCGCCGTTACCGAAGGGATGCGCACGTCCGTGCGGACAGAGCCGGGTGTACTCGCGCTTTACTGCGTGGCAGACAAGAGAAACCCGGATGCATTGATTTTTTTTGAAATGTACACCAGCGAGCAGGCATATCAGGCGCACCGCGCTACGTCGCATTTCAAGAAATATATCGAAACGACCAAGGATATGTCCCTTGCCAAGTCCTTGCTGGAAACCGTGCCAGTGGAACTACAGGACAAATGGCGTTAGGGGCGTTGAGCATGAACCGACGTCAGTTCGTGGCCGCTTCGCTGGCCGCTACTGCTGCTGTGGGGCTTGCGCCTGTCCTTGGCGGTACGTCAACTGCAGAGGCAAAGAGAACACATATGAACATCTTGGTATTGACCGGAAGTCCCAGGAAGAATGGCAATTCTGCAACGCTGGCCGCATGGTTTACCAAGGGAGCTGAGGAAGCCGGACACAGTGTGCGCCGCTTTGATGCTGCCTTCAAGGATGTCCATCCCTGCACAGCTTGCAATTCCTGCGGCATGGACGGGCCATGCGTGTTCCAAGACGATTTTCAATTCGTGCGTGAACACATCATCGCTGCTGAAGGAGTGGTTTTTGCCACACCTCTGTATTATTTCGGCTTTTCATCACAGCTCAAAGCAGTCATTGACCGCTTTTACGCCATCAACGGCAAAATCCACAGGGCAAAGAAGGCCGTTTTGCTCATGACCTATGCGGACAATGCCGCACGTAAAGAACAGCCTCTCGTGACGCATTACGAAATGCTTCTCGAGTATCTAGGCTGGACGGATGCTGGCCGTGTCATTGCCCCTGGCGTTTGGCCTGCTGGGGCCATCAATAGCACGTCCTATCCGCAGCAAGCATACACTCTGGGCAAGAGCCTGTAAGGCTTAGCCGGGGAATAATTTTTCCTGAGAATGGCAGCAACTTAGCGCAGAGTTCCGTAGGTATTGCATTGGCCTGGGTCGCCGGAGTCAAAGCCCCATTTGAACCAGGCATAGCGCTGCTGTGATGTGCCGTGGGTGAAACTGTCCGGCACCACGCGGCCTGTCTGACGGCGCTGCAGTCTGTCGTCGCCAATGGCCGTAGCCGTATTCAGGGCTTCTTCAAGATCGCCATGTTCCAGCAAACCCTGGCGTTGGACGCTGCGTCCCCAAACGCCGGCAAAGCAGTCTGCCTGTAATTCCATCATGACGGAAAGACGGTTGGCTTCAGCCTGGGAAGCGCCACGCTGCATCTCGCGTACTTTTTGCGCGATGCCCAAGACGTTCTGCACATGATGGCCTACCTCATGGGCCAGCACATAACCGAGGGCAAAATCGCCGCCACCGCCAAGATGGCTTTGCATGTCACGGTAAAAGGCAAGGTCAATATACACCTTGCCATCACCCGGGCAATAGAAAGGTCCCATGGCCGATTGTCCATAACCGCAGGCCGTTTCCGTGGCACCGGTGTACAGCACCAGGGTTGGGGGCGGATAGGCGTTGCCTGCGCGCCGAAAGATGTTTTGCCAGGCGTCTTCTGTGGTCTTGAGTACCACAGAGGTGAAGCGCGCAAGTTCTTGTTCCTGGGGCGAAGAAATGTTGCTCGTGGCGACGGGCGCTACGACGCTGCCGTCGGAAAGCAGCCCCGTGAGATCCACGCCGTAATAGCCAGCCACAAGCACCACCAGCAGCACGAGAACGCTGCTCTTGCCCCCCATGGGCATGCCTCGCAGGCCACGTGCTGGGTGTCCTCTGCGGTCTTCCACATTGCTGCTTCCTGCCATGTGCTGCCAGCGCATAGTGTTACCTCGCGATGTCAAAGTTCTGCGGTTAATTCTTCAGGCTGTGGATGGGCGCTGGGATGCGTCCGCCCAAACCGATAAACACGCTGGAATCGCCCTTGGGCACGGGGATGACAGCAGCTCGTCCCAGGAGACCGCCAAAGACAACTTCCTCACCCACGCGCTTCCCGGGAGCGGGTATAAGGCGCACGGCTGTTGTTTTGTGATTGATCATGCCTATGGCCATTTCATCCGCAATCATGCCGGCAATGGTGGCAGCCGACGTGTCGCCAGGTATGGCAATCATATCCAGGCCCACGGAACACACGCTCGTCAGGGCTTCCAGCTTTTCCAGGCTCAACAAGCCGGACGTGGCGGCGGCTTCGATGCTGGAATCTTCGGATACGGGGATAAAGGCTCCGGACAGTCCGCCCACGGAAGATGAGGCAAAGGCCCCGCCCTTTTTCACCGCGTCATTGAGCATGGCCAACACGGCGGTGCTGCCGGGCGCGCCTATGCTGGAAAGGCCGAGCGTCTGGAATATTTCGCCCACGGAATCGCCCACAGCAGGCGTAGGGGCCAGGGAAAGGTCGCACACGCCGAAGGGGATGCCCAAACGACCGGCCACTTCTGAGCCGATCATCTCACCGACGCGAGTCACCTTGTAGGCCGTGCGTTTGATGACCTCGGCCATATCCAGCAGGGTCATGGGCGTCCCGTCCGCATTGTGACCAGCCTCGCGGGCGCGCTCCAGGGCTTTCTTGACCACACCCGGACCGGAGACGCCCACGTTGATGACCACGTCGGGTTCGCCGACGCCCAGATAGGCCCCAGCCATGAAGGGGATATCCTGCGGGATGTTGGCAAAGACAACGAGTTTGGCGCAACCTATGCCGCCACGGTCAGCCGTGGCCCGGGCAACCTTGAGTATCTGCTCGCCCATGAGGGCCACGGCATCCATGTTAATGCCGCTACGGGAGGAAGCCACATTGATGGAGGAACAGATGCGGTCTGTTTCGGCCAGAGCCTGGGGAAGGGCGTCAATGAGGGCACGGTCTCCCTTGGCAAAACCCTTTTCGACCAAGGCGGAAAAGCCGCCTAAAAAGTCCACGCCGCACTCCTTGGCGGCTTCGTCCAGAGATTTGCCTATGGTCACCATGCCTGCTGGTCCGAAAGGCGCTCCGACCACAGCCACAGGGCTGACGCTAATGCGCTTATTGACCACGGGGATGCCATACTTGTCGCCCACTTCATTGCATACGGTCACAAGTTGTGCGGCATAACGCCTGATCTTGGCCCGCACGTTGGCGGTAAAGAGATCCAAATCGTGGCTGACGCAATCAAAGAGGCTCACACCCAGGGTGACGGTGCGCACGTCCAGATGTTCATTGCGGAGCATGTTCAGTGTGCTGATGACTTCACGTTCTGAAAGCATGGCGTACCCCCGCTAAAAGGAATTGACCCTGTGGACGGCTTCGAAAATATCCCGATGCTGCACACTCACCCGCAGTCCGTGGTTCTGGGCTTCGCAGGCCAGTTCACGGCGCAGGCGGCCCAAATCCACACTGTCGGGCACCATGACTTCAAAGGCAAAGAGCGCGTGATGGGCGCCTCCTTCCCCCAAGATGGCCTTGAGGCTTTCAATATTCACACCGTGCCTGGCGAAAACGCGGCTCATGGAGGCAATCAGTCCCGGTCTGTCCGCGCCGTCGGCAGTGACGACAAAGGGTTCGTAGTGTAGCCCGACGCCCCACTGTCCTTCAATGGCCGGTCGCACCAGAACGGAAAGGTCTACCTGGGCCTGGGCTAGACCAGCGCAAAACCTGGCGCGTAAGGCATCTGCATCTGCGAGCGGAGCTGCCACCACAAAAATGGCGGCAAATTCTCCGGAAAGGATGGTTTGGGTCACTTCCTCAATGTTGCAACCGGCTTCTTCCAGAATATGACCGATGGTGGCGACCACGCCGGGACAATCGCGTCCCAAAAAAGAGGCTGTGTATTTGGGCATGCCTGCTGTGTCCTTTGCTTATTGATCCAGGCGTATGTCCAGGGTTTTGAGATCCTTGGAAAGGATGTAGCGAGTGCGCCCTTTTTCTTTTAAGTCAATGACTATGCGCGTTCTTTTGCTTTCCTTGCCAAGACGGACATTGGTCACCATGACATTTTTGGGGACGCCCGGGGCCTTGATCTGCCATACGCCTTCCAGATCCACCACCAGGCGCGGGGGATCTGCCAATGCCATGCTTTTGTACGTGATGGGCGCAGTAGCGACCAAACGAACCGTGGCCCCCTTGTCACGGGCGAAAACCACAAATTTGCTGATGCTGCGTTGCTGCGGAATGTCTGCCTTTTCCTTTTCTTTTTCCGCTGGGCTTTGGCGGGGAGCTTCCTCTTTGACAAGGGGCTTGGCGGTTTCAGGCTTGACGCTGGGCGTAGGATCCTGCTTAGGTGCTTCCGGTTTGACGGCCGGTTTGACCGCAGATTCCTGCTTGGGCGGTGTTGCTGGCGTGGCATGAGGTTTTTCTGCTTTCAATGAAGCAGAAGGTTGCGGCGCGTGCGCGGTCTCGGCAGCTTTTTCAGGCTTTTGCTGCGCGGGAGTTCTTTCCTGACGGGGCGCTTGCGCGGCGCGTTCCTGACGTTGCTCCGTTGCTTCAAGGCGGGCTGCAGGCGTCTGAACGGCGGACGGGGGTTCGGGTTTGGCAATGGGTGGATATGTCGGCCTGTCGGCAGGAGAAGAAGGCAAGGGCGTCATGTCGGCCTGCGTGGCTGGTTCTGTGAGATTGGGCGGGGCTGGAGTGGAATCTGGCTTGCGCAGTCGTTCATTGAGCATGATCAAAACCATGCCGAGAACACAGACAGCCACAAGTAGACTGAGAAATATTTTATTCATACCGACAGGCTCCTGCAATGATGTCCGGAGTGCTTGTTTTAGCTCCGGCCAGTGGATGAGGGTGAGGCATCCTCTTGTTGCAGCGCGAGAATATGTGCCAACATTTTTCCATAGATCGGTTCATTCTGATCCATGTTCATGGCAGCGCGCACTTGTGTGGCGGCTTCATCGTACTGACCGAGAATACAAAGAATTCTGGCGAGGTTGAAGCGTGCATGATCGTCATTGGGCGCAAGTTCTACTGTCTTGCGGTTAAAGAGCAAGGCCAGCTCCGGCTGGAGACTTTGACGCAGCCGCACGCCAAAATCGCGGAACATATGTTTGTGCTCAGGGACAATGCCTTCTGTAGCGCTGGCAAGCTGCTTCAATGCCAGCATGGCCGCCTGGCGTTCGCGCGGCCTTTTGAGGCGCAACAAGATTTGACGAAAGGTCTCACGCATATGTGTTTCCAAAACCTTGGCCTTGCGTGCGGCCTCTAGGTCAAAAGCGCCTTGTTTGGGGGGTGTTTCAGGTTCGGAGCGCGGCTTTGTGGGCTGGACACCGAACGGCGGCGTTGCTTCGACCCTGGCTGTTTGCCTGGCCTGGTCGCGCACGGTTTTCTGTTGATAGAAATCGAATACTCCTTGCGTTGCGTCCTGCTGGAGAGTGCCCTTTCCCCTCTGTCTCGTTGCAACGGATTCTAGATTGCCGAAGTCTGGCGTGACAACGGGTACGGCCAAGATGGAAGGCTCGTTCTGGAAATTTTGGATAAAGGTACGGCTCTCAACCAGTTCCGCTTCAGCCACAGGCCGAAATGCGGCATTGAGTTCCTGCACCGCATAAGCATCGCCCGAAAGCCCCCACGCGAAGTAGTGCTTTTTGCCATGCCTTTCTGTCTGCTGAACGAGGGAATACACACCAATGAATTTGGAACGTCGCATGGGGGAAATGTACATTATTCACATGGAATAGCAAGGTGCTGGCTTGCCAGGTCGATGGCAAAATACTGGCAATCAGGTAAAAAATGTTTTTTATATCAATACATTGAAAAACTTCAGGCAAACGCTTTCCTCGCCTCGCTTGTGAGGAAAAAATGTCGGGGGATATTAGCGCTGCAACTGAATGCGATCCAGAAGTCGGTCATAATAGGGATCGTCCTCCTCGAGGTGAAGTGATTTGGGGAAACGCATTTTTGCGCGCGTAATCATAAAGCGCAAGCGTTGCATTTGCCGCACACGTTCTTGTTCGTCCTCGCAGGCATCCAGCATGTCCACGAGTCGGTTTAATTCTCTGCGTTCTTCCAGTTCGGGCGGAAGGCAGCCGGCATTGCGCAGGACTTTGTAGGCCATGCGCAGTTCCTCTGGGACATGGCTCAAATCTTCCAGTTCCAGAGGCTGTCCCTGGCCGGGCAGGTTGTCAAAAGCGCCTTGGGCCTGGGCTTCTTCAATGCGTTTTTCCGCAATGAGCTGGATGGCTGACATGGGATTGAGATTACTCATGAATATCCTCGCTGTGGTTTTGTCCCCAGAGATTTTTCCATTCCATAATCAGCTTGAGGGCTTCCAGAGGGCTGAGATTTTCGGGTTGCAGGTCGCGCAGGAGCAGGACGAGGGGATGTTCCGTGTTCGGGGGGGCTGCGGAAATCTGCGGCGTGGTTTTTTCTTGGGGCAATGGCATGTCCACGCCAGGCAGCGTCATGGCTAAGGCCATGGTTTTCCGTGCGGGTTCCCTGTTGCGTTCAAGGTCGGCGAGGATGACCCTGGCTCGCTGGACGACAGGCCCGGGTACGCCTGCCAGGCGGGCCACTTCCACGCCATAGCTGCGATCCGATGGCCCAGGCAGCAGTTTGTGCAGAAAGAGGATGTCGCCCTTGTACTCGCGTATGGCGATATTCATGGTAAACACGCCCTTGATGTTGCCTTCGAGTCCCGTGAGTTCATGGTAGTGTGTCGCAAACAGTGTGCGCAGGCTTCCTTTGGCACGCTTGGCCAAATCCTCCACGACGGCCCAGGCCAGGGCAACGCCATCGTAGGTGCTTGTGCCGCGACCGATTTCGTCCAGAATAATCAGGCTGCGCGAGGTCGCCTGGCGCAAGATGCGGGCCGTTTCCATCATTTCCACCATAAAGGTACTTTGGCCCTGCGCCAGATTGTCCGACGCGCCCACGCGGGAAAACAGACGATCCACCAGCCCCAGGCGAGCGCGGCTTGCCGGTACTAGGGAACCCATCTGGGCCAAGAGGCAAATAATGGCCACCTGCCGCAAGATCGTGGACTTGCCCGACATGTTGGGTCCAGTGAGCAGGCAGAGATGGTGGCCTGATCCGAGGCGAATGTCATTGGGCACAAAATTGGCTTGTCCCTTGATGTCTTCCACGACGGGATGCCGTCCTTCGCGGATGTCCAGGAGAGGTTCCGTCGTCAACTCGGGGCGGCTCCAGCCATTGCGTCGACCGACATCGGAGAGTGTCTGCCAGTAGTCCAGGTGTGCTATGACATCGGCAGCATGGATAATGCGTTCCCGCCTGGCGGCGACCTGATCCCGCAGTTCCTGAAACAGGGTATATTCCAGGGCCTTGCGTTTGTCGGCGGCGGAGATCAGGGAATCCTCCAGGGCTTTCAGCGCCTCAGTGGTGAAGCGTTCTACGTTGGCAAGGCTTTGGCGGCGGATGAAATGCTCGGGCACAGGACCCTTGTGCGCGGCGCGTGAGCATTCAAAATAATAGCCAAAAGCCCGATGATGCCCCAACTTGAGCTTACTGATGCCGGTTTTAGCCTGTTCCTGCTCCAGCATGGCTTGCAACTGCTGCTCGCCGTGTTCGGCAAGATTGAGCAGACGATCCAGTTCCGCATTGTAGCCCTGGCGGAACAATCCGCCATCGCTGATGGTCATGGGCGGATTGTCAACCAGAGCGCTCTGCAGCAGCGTTGCGCAGTCTTCCAGGCCATCCCATGAGGTCATGATTTCGACAATGTCCGCAGGTGGTGGCGGGTTGGCAGGTTCGTCGGCATTGTCCTGCGCGTCGCAGTGCGTCTGGCTTTGGAGTACCGCAAGGACATGGGGCAAGGCGGCAAGGCTGTTGCGTAGGGCAATAAAGTCGCGGGGGCTGCCTTGATTGAGGCTGATGCGGGTGGAAAGACGTTCCAGATCACAGACGTCAGCGAGGGCCTCGCGCAGTGCATTGCGGCCTGCGTCGTGGCAAAAAAATTCCACGGCATCCTGAATGCGCAGTATAGCGTCCACATCGCGCCAGGGGTGGCGCAACATGTCTTCCAAGAGGCGTCCCCCCATGGGCGTCATGGTGCGATCCAGCACATGCCGCAGTGTACCCTTGCCTTTGCGTCCGTTCAGGCGGACAAAGATTTCTAGATTGCGTTCCGTCACATCGTCGATGAGCATGCGGCGGCTCAGATTCAGGGGGACGAAGGGCAGGATTTGTTCTGGTGCGCGTAGCTGCGTCTGCTCAAGATAGGCCAACAGTGCGCCACAGGCGCAGAGCGTACACGGCTTGTCCTCCAGGCCCAGTGCTGCGGTTTCCTGCACGCCTTGCGCCGTCAGTACGCGCTCTTCGGCGCGTTTTGCGGCGAAATGCGCACGTGCCATGCGCACCACGCGCACACCTTCCAACAGACAGTGCGGGGGAGGATTCGTGCCTTCGGGCAGCAGCAGTTCACGTGGGGCCAGTTTCTGTGCCCACTGCCATAGTTCGTCGTCCCGGCGAAATTCCACACCTGACCACTGGCCGGTGGAAACATCGGCCCAGGCAAGACCGCCTCCGCCGCCGGACTTGGGAAAGAGGGCGGCAAGAAAGTTGTGGCTTTTGCTGTTGAGGTTATCATCCTCAAGAATGGTGCCCGGCGTAATGACACGGCTTACGGCTCGCTTGACAAGCCCTTTGGCAGTCTTGGGGTCTTCTGTCTGGTCACAGATGGCCACATGATACCCCTTGTCCACGAGCTGGGCTACGTAGGTACTGGCGGAATGCCAGGGTACACCGCACATGGGAACGGGATTTTCGGCTTCGCGATTGCGGCTTGTCAGTGTGAGCTGCAATTCTCGCGCTGCCACGCGGGCGTCATCAAAGAAAAGTTCGTAAAAATCACCCATGCGGTAAAAAAGCAGCGCATCAGGATGTTCCGCCTTAATGCGTGCGTACTGTTCGAACATGGGGGTCATTTGCGGGGGCGCTTCGGACATGGGAACAAGGTAGGCAAGAAAAAGGAAGCAGCCCCAATGTGGCTGCGGGGCTGCTCCAGATGTGGATTATTGCTTGTCAGTAGCGGCCTTGTCATCGCCCTTGCCATCGTCGGGCGTGTGTTCATTTGTCGCTACGGCCTTGGCATCGTCGGTAGAAGGCGTGGTTTGTTGTTCCTTAGCAGTCTTTTCCAGAAAAACGGCGCGGGCGGCCTCAGCTTCGACCTTCTTCTTGCCCTTGGCCACGGCTCGCTCAAGCGAGTTGATCTGCCACTTCTGCTTTACCAATTTGGCGCTGGAATTGAGCTTGTCCCAGACGAGGAAGGCCAGTGTCAGCAGGGCGCCACAGGCGAAACCGGCAATGATGAGAAAGTAAAAGGGCAGGGCAATGGAAGACATGGCAGGCAAGAAAAAGAGGTTGAGCGTGAGTACCACGCTTTGCGAGAGCGCCGTCTGGTTCTGAAAGAAGAAGACCAGGGCTAGAAAGAAGAAAATGGCGAGCAAAAGAACCTTAATGTAACGCATAAAAAGACTCCTCAAGCTTAAAATTCATCCAACAAGACAGGCCTTGTGCGCACACCGACCATCTTTGGGCCAGGCATGGCAGTGTCGGCCGGATACCTCCAATCAGGGTGCGTTGCCTCCCGTATGCTGTGCCGTCAACGAATGGGAATGGGCAAGGATTTGTTCGGAGATGGCGGCTGGGCTGAAATACGGTTTCAGAGCTGCGTACGTTTCTTCCAGATATTGGGGAATGGTGCGCACTTCGTCCATCACGGCCATGAAGGAGGAGTCACCATTCCAGCGCGGCACAAGGTGAAAATGTAAATGTTCGCGAACGCCAGCGCCGGCGGCCTGACCCTGATTCAGACCAATATTGATGCCTTCGCAGTGAAAATGCTGCTGCAGTATGCCAGTACAGACCTGCATGAGATCCATGATTTCATGGGTTTCTTCCTGGTGCAGATCGGCTAACTGCATCACATGCCTGTACGGGCAGACCATGAGATGGCCATTGCTGTACGGGAATTTGTTCATGATGACAAAGGCCCGTTGTCCTCGGTAGAGTATCAGCCGCTCGGCATCTTCTTGCCTGTGTTCAGGCACACAAAATACGCAGGCATCCGGCTTGGGGCCAAGAATGTAGGCAATGCGCCATGGTGTCCAGAGTTGTTTCATGGCAATCTATATTACACTGCTTGCACGCGTCGGGCAAGGGGGAAAGCGCTCGCTCTGCGGCATTTCAGCAGAATTTCTTTGGAAGATTCACCTGCCATGCAGAATTGTTTCTTTTTTGACCAAGGTGCGCGCGAGATCCATTTGTTGTTCCTGACTCGGGGCCTCGCCGTCCAGTTTGGCGCGCAGCACGGCACGCAGAATTCTTCCGTAGGCGGGGCCTGGAGCTAGGCCGAGACTCTGCAGGTCTGTGCCGTTGATATCTGCGGTTTCTTTGCGCCACTGGTTGATGTACCGCGAAAGGCTTTTTTCAAGAGCTGCGCTGGATGTTCCAGCCATGAGATAGAGCAGGGAATCCAGGGTCAGAGGCTTCAAGTGCGCGCAAAGCGTGCTGACCTTGGCCGTACCTGCGGCTTCATCTTTTTGCCAGGCATCCAGTCGGAAGCGAAGCGCACGTATCTGCTCACGTTGGTTCAGAATGTCCGTGCGCTTGCTTTCTGGCAGGCCCATGCGCTGAAAGTTGGCAGCCGTTTCGGCGTAATTGAGGTTTTGGTTCAAACCAAGAAAGAAGATCAGCCAAGCCTGGGGTTGTTCTTCAAAATAGAGCAGACGATACCAGACAAGCATGTCGTGAATGCGCTGCAAGAGGGCATTGCGTGTGGGATTCAGTCTGAGCGTCGGCGAGATGGCTTGCAAAATGCCCAGCTGGTTCAAGCGGAAAATGCAGGCAGGCGGATTTTCTTCTGCACAGATATGCTGAAATTCATGAAACAGTCGGCAGGGGGAAAGCCTGTCCATGAGGTTGAGTTTGAGGGCATTTTTGATCAATTTTTCTGACCCCTGCCCGATGCGGAAGCCGTAGCGCTGCTCGAAACGCACAGCCCTGAGGCAGCGCGTGGGATCTTCCACAAAACTTAGCGTGTGCAGTACGCGAATGACTTTTTCTTTGATGTCGCGGCGTCCGCCAAAAAAATCGACAATTTTGCCAAAAGGCGTGCAGTCCAGGCGCAGGGCCAGAGCGTTGATGGTAAAATCGCGTCTGTAAAGATCCATTTTGATGGAGGACAGCTCTACCGTGGGCAGCGCTCCGGGGGATTCATAGTATTCCAGACGGGCCGTGGCCACGTCAATGCGCTGTTCCCCACCCTTGGCATCGTGAAAGATGACCATGGAGGTGAGAAATTGGGGGTGTATGCGGACGCGACCGTTCAGTTCCTTGGCCAGAGCTTTGGCCAGCGCAATGCCGTTGCCTTCGGCAACCAGGTCGATGTCCTGGTTGGGCTTGTGCATAAGGATGTCACGCACGAAGCCACCCACAGCGTAGACAGGCATGCGTAATTCCCTGCCCAGTTTGCCTGCCAGCAGTAAAAGTTCGCGCGTGGCCGGGGGCAGGCGCTCAATAATGGCTCGGGAGATGTTTCGTTCCTTGGGGGCGGTTGTCTCCTGGGTCGGCATGCGTGCGGGATCTTCGGCGAAAACATTGATGAGGTCAGTGCGCGTGACCACGCCGAGGATGCTATGGCCTTCAATGATGGGGACGAGGCGCTGGCGACCGTTGACGATGACTCCCATGATATCCTGCAGGCTGGCCTCGGGCGGCAAGGTTTGGATACGCCGCAGCATGTATTCTTCTACAAGGCTGTCGCCCAGGCCGTGGGCTGTGGCGCGCATGGCGGTATGCGCATCCAGCAAGCCCACAGGGCGACGCGTGCCTGGGGCGAAGACCGGCACGGACTTCAGGCCGAAGTGGAGCATGAGTTCGTCGGCCTGACGGATGGTAGCCCTGGATTCAATACCTACTGCCGGCGCAGACATGTACTCACGGGCTGTTTTGTCGGGCAATGCCTGGGAGTACAGATTGCGGATTATGGCGTCGCGTACCTCGCCGACCATCATGGAGCGTATGGAGGCCGAGGCCGCATAGGTGTGTCCACCGCCGCCCAGGGCGGCACAAATGTCCCCCACATTGACGGCGTCATTGCGGCTGCGAGCCACAACTTGAATACGGTCATCCATGATACCGATGGCAAAAAGCACCTGAAATTTTTCCATTTCCATGAGACGCTGGGCCAGGTAGGCAAAATCGCCCAGGTAGTGTTCCATGGCTGCTTCCGAGATGGCCACATGCACATTGTTGATGGTGTACGTTTGCGTGGATTCCAACAAGTTGTTGAGAGCATGGATGTGCAGGCTGGTCAGCTCGTGCGAGGCCAGCGCGTCGATGCGGTTGACATCCATGCCTTGTCCCAGCAGCCAAGCAGCAGCCTGAAAGTCTTCCTGCGTTGTGGAAGAGTAGGTGAAGGAACCTGTGTCGCCATAAATGCCCAGGCCCAGGAGTGTCGCCTCTTCGGCATTGAGCGTGATGCCGCGTGCGCTCAGAGTCTGCACGATAAGGCTGGTCACGGCGCCCACTTGGGCCAGATGCAGGTGAGAGGATGCAATGTCGTCCGGGGAATCAGGATGATGATCCCAGATTTCCGTTTCCAGCGTGGGGCGTGCGAGGAGTTGGGCTACATGGGGCACACGGCCTTTTTGGCGTGTGTCTACCAGCACAAGGCGAGCGATGGATTCCATGTCAATGTCGGCATGATCCGCAAAGCCCAGGGCTTTTGCGTCTAGCTGTGCAACAAGTTGCTGCAGGTTACGTTCCTGCGTGCCAGGGAACAGCAACACATGAGGGACGTATAAATGCCGTACGGCCAGCATGGCGGCAAAGGCGTCGAAATCCGCATTGGCGTGGCAGGTGATGAGCGTGGTGGCATTCACATGCGGCTCCGGGGATGAAATTGGCGGTGTATGTTGAGCAGGCGTTCCGTTTGCACATGGGTGTAAATTTCCGTGGCGCTGATGTCGGCGTGGCCCAGCAGAAGCTGCACTGCTCGGAGATCTGCCCCCCTCTCCAGCAGATGCGTGGCAAAGGAATGCCTAAAGGTATGGGGCGAAATGGCACGGCATATGCCTGCCTGGAGGGCGTATTTTTTGACCATCTTCCAGACATACTGCCTCGTCAGCGCTTGCCCCCGGCGGTTGACGAAGAGCTGCTTTCCTGTGGGTGCAAATTGTTGACGCCATAGGCGCAGGTAGTCTGTCAGCAAGCCCAGCATGGCGTTGTGAAGAGGCACAAGGCGCTCTTTAGAACCCTTGCCAAAGACGCGCACAAGGCCGCGCTGGAGGTCAAGATCGGGCACACAGAGCATACACAGTTCAGAAACGCGCAGGCCGGCAGCGTACAGGAGTTCAAGCATGCATCTGTCCCGCCAGCCATTTTTTGTACTCATGTCCGGTTGTGCGAGCAAGGTTTCCATTTCTTCTTGCGTCAGGACTTCCGGCAGGTGCAGCGGCTGTTTGGGATTTTCTAGCAGCTCCGTGGGATTTTTTGCCAATCTGCCTTCGTCCACGGCAAAGGAAAAAAAGGCGCGCAGTGCCGAAAGGCGTCTGGCCAGGGTTCTTGGGGTATTGCCATGTGCCCGCAGCCAGGCGAGGTAGAGAAAGATTTCCTGTTCGTCGGGCGCAGTGTTTGTGGAGCCGGACTGTGCCAGTTCCTGCCGGTATCGTAAGAAACTTTCCATATCCTGTCCGTAGGCTTCCACGGTTTTGGGGGAAAGCCCGCGCTGCGTCAGTAGACTGTCACACCACAGGGGAACGAGATCGTCGAGAGTATGCGTGTCCATGCAGCAATGCTAGCCGTCTTGGCCCGTGTGGGCAAGCTGTTTGCCCTGGTCTATTTTTTTCGCCTTGCGCAATGGGGCAATATGCTGCATGAAACAGAGACCGCAGGGAGTCGTCTATGCTTGCAGAAAATACGCTTCGGGCATACGTCTGTCTTGGTTCCAACTGTGCGTATGCCCTTGCCATGCTCGAACGTGCCAGGGAAGCTCTCGGGCGCTTGCCGGACATGCGCACGGGAGGAGTTTCTCCCGTCTACCTTACGGAACCCCAAGAGTATGCCGAGCAGCCGTGGTTTTGTAACCAAGTGTTGGAAATGCTGCCTGGCCCTTCCTGGCGGCCCTGCATGCTCGTGGACGCGTTGCTCGGCATGGAGGCAGAACTTGGACGGGTGCGCAGCCCTGACGCCGAGCTGCGTTTCGGGCCTCGCGTCATTGATGCAGACTTGCTGCTTTTCGGACGAGAGCGCAGCACACATCCGCATTGTACGCTGCCGCATCCCAGGCTGACCAGGCGCGCCTTCGCTCTGATACCGCTTCTGGATGTGGCCCCGGAGGTGGATATCGACGGTCGACCGGCTCTGCTGTGGCTGCAGCGTCTTTCCTTCCGCAGGGAAGGGAACAGGATTTATCAGTGACGAACGGCTTCCCGTATGCTATCTTGCAGACAGGGACGTCGCTGCACAAGGAGGAGTAGTATGTGGAAATGGCTTATCCTGATCATTGCCGTCTATGCGCTGTATCGGCTTTTTGCCAATGATTTTTTGAAAAAGAAAAAAGAAGATGCGAAGACACAAGCCGCAGATATGGAGCGCAAGGTCGCTGCCGGGGAAATGGTCAAGGATCCGCAATGTGGGGCCTACGTCGATGCCGAAGAATCCATATCTGTGCGTGATGGCGACAAGGTCTACCGCTTTTGCAGTTATGAGTGTCGGGACAAATATTTGCAGCATCTTAAAGAAGGTGGCCGCGAATTGCCTCTCCATCACGAGGGGGACGCGTAAGGCCATCCTGTGGGCAGATTGCAGCAGGTAGGTGGAAACCTCCCCCTGTAGGGGGGAATTGGTATTGAGAGAAGAAAGCGCCTGGTCGAAAAAGAAAACACCGAAGAAACTGCAGCCCGTCTCTTGGGCAAAAATAAATGAAGATATGCCAAAACAGTGCTTCAGGCACATCCTGATTTGGCCCAGGGGTGCAATGTCGCAACACCGACAATGGATGCGGCCTGCCTGCACGTTTACTCCGACGATGTTTCAATCCACAGTCGGTTCCGTCCGCCGACTGACTCCGCAACCGGCGGAGAGGAGCCGTGCGGCCCTCCCTGGCAGAGGAAGACTCTGCATAACAGCCTGTAACTTCCTGCGTCGTAACAGGCTGATAAAAGGAAAGCGTCGAATTGGGATACATCTTTTTCCCTTTTACGGGAAAACGCTCTAGCCCAGGGCAGGCGCCCCCAGATCCACAATGCTACGGCGTGCCTGGCGCGCAGTCTGCCTCCGTTCTTCCTCACGTTCTCTAGCGATGGCCATGAACAGGCGGATGCGGTTGATCTGATTGGCTTCGCTGCTGCCCGGGTCGTAGTCCAGGGCCATGATGTTGGCCTCGGGCCGCTGTCGGCGCACGGCCTTGAACGAGCCTCGGCCCACCACATGGTTGGGCAAGCAGCCAAAGGGTTGCAAACAGAGGATATTATTCGTTCCGTGTTCCAGAAATTCCAGCATTTCCGCAGGCAGGAGCCAGCCTTCGCCGGCGGCGTTGCCCAGGGAAAGCACGCGTTCGCCGAGACTGGCCAAGCCGTCGATATGGGCTATGGGCATGACATGCTCGCTCATGGGCGAGGTATTGAGCGCCGCGCGCATGTGCCGTCGCATGCCTTCTATACGCCGCATGGCCAGGCCATTGCCCAGCGCGGGCCACAGGCTGCCTCCTTGATGACGCCAGTCATAGATGGCATCTCGAAGGCAATAGAGCATGAAGTTGGCGAGGTCGGGCAGCAGGGGTTCACCGCCTTCGCGACGGATCTGGGCAGCAATGTGCCTATTGGCATCGGGATGGTAGTTGAGGAGAATTTCTCCTACGACGGCCACACGGGGGCGTTGCCCCTCCTCCGTGGGAATGGCGGCATAGTCGCGTGTCAGCACCGGCAGCAGATGGCGCAGAGTGCTTTCATCACCGGCGGCAACGACGGGCGTGAGGCGTTTGAGCCAGTGTTGCGTCACATCCTCGGTTTGCCCCTTGTGCCGTTCGTAGGTTCCCGTATACATGGCCAGCCTTTGTACCATGTCGCCCGCCAGCATGCCCAGAAGCAGACGCCAGAGCATGGCTCTGTCGAGGCGCAGGCCCGTGTGTTCTTCTCCGCCGGAGGCGGCCAGTGTGAGAACCGTCATGTCGCCGTGGCCGCTTTCCCGCAGGGCTTTGCGCAGCAGCCCCGGATAATTGCTGGCTCGGCATGGGCCGCACGTCTGTGACAGCAGCAGGGCTGTGCCGTCGCGATCCACATTTTCTTTTTGCAGTGTGTGCAGGAGCTGACCAATGGCCACGATGGCCGGATAACAGGCATCGTTGTTGACATATGCCTGCCCCAGGCTGACGGCTTCCGGGCAAACTTCTGGCAGCAGGCGCACTTGGCGCGTCCCGGCAGCCAGTGCGCTCACAATAAGGGGAAAGTGCAGGGGGGCCATCTGCGGCACGAGAATCGTATGGATGCCTTTGGAACGTCTGAGGACGGCAGGGGAGGATCTTTGTGCCGCAACTTCCTGCCGCGTATGGTGGCTGACCGCCAGCAAAGATCGGATGCGGATGCGTGCCGAAGCAAGGGCATTACCCTCGTCCATTTTGATCAGGGTGTACAGCTTGCCGTGGGAACGCAGCAGTTCCTTCATCTGATCCGTAGTAATGGCGTCAATGCCGCAGCCGAAGGAGGTAAGCTGCACCAGCTCAACGCGCGCATCGCCATGGTCTGCCTTTGCCACCCAGGCGGCGGCCCTGTACAGCCGTGCCGGATATGTCCACTGATTGCGGACACGCAGGGGAATGTCCAGGCAGCGCTTCCTTTCCTCGGGCAGGGCATCCTCGCTGAGAACCGTGGCTCCTAGGGAGGCAATGAAATCCGGTAGGCCGTGATGCACCTGCGGATCCACGTGATAGGGCCTGCCCGCCAAAACAACCAGTGCCCCCTTGTGGCGCAGCACATCTTCATAGAGTCGTCGGGCTTCAAGGCGCAGTTCGTTTTGATAGCTTGCCTGCGCTTCCTTGGCAGCTCGGATGGCGTTTCGGACTTCTCCCCGCGGCAAACTGAATTCCCGACACAGGTTGCGTGTCAGCGAGGCCGTGTGCGTCGGGGTGACAAAGGGAGTGTGTACGATGGCCCCCTTATCCTTGATGTCCGGCAGGTTGTCGCGAACGACCTGCGGGTAGCCGCAGGCAACGGGGCAGGAGAAGGAATCGCACATTTCGGGATATTCCCTGGTCTCGCGCGGGATGCAGGGAAAGAAGATGCGCTTGACGCCCTGTTCCAGCAAGGCCAGCACATGGCCGTGGGCTAGTTTGGCCGGATAACAGACGCTCTGGGACGGCACCGAGGACAGGCCAGCGGCAAAGAGCGCCCTATTCGTGGGCGGGGAGAGTTCCACCCTGAAGCCCAGCGTTGTGAAGAGGGTAAACCAGAAGGGATAGTGCGTGTAGATATTGAGTACGCGGGGAATGCCCAGCCTCCCCCGTGGGGCTTGGGGCATGGGCAGGGGTTCGTAGTCGAACAGACGTTGGTATTTCCAGGCAAAGAGATTGGGGGCGCTATTCCCGCTGCGGGCTTCGCTGAACTTGTCACAGCGGTTGCCGGCAATGTGACGTGCGCCATTGGAAAAGCGCGTTTCCGTCAACAGACAACGGTTGCCACATTCGCGGCATCGAAAACCCCGTGTTCGCATGTCAAGGCTGCGAATCATTGCGGGAGTGATGGCCGAACGAGAGGATGGGCTGGCCTGGGCTTCCAGCGCTGCCCCGTAGGCGCCCATGAGACCAGAAGAGGCAGGACGATGCACATGCCGCCCCAGTGTTCGCTCCATGGCGCAGAGCAAGGCGTCGTTGAGAAAGGAACCGCCCTGGACAACCACATGCGGCCCCAGTTCCTCGAGATTTTTGATGCGCAGCACCTTGTCCAGGGCATTGCGCACCACGGAATAGCACAGGCCAGCGGCAATGTCGGCCACGTGCATGCCGTCCTTCTGGGCTTGCGTGACCCGTGAATTCATGAACACGGTGCAGCGCGAACCCAGATCCGCCGGATGCTCGGCAAAGAGGGCGATGCGCACGAACTCTTCCATGTCCAAGTTAAGGCCGCGCGCAAAGCTCTCCAAAAAGGCCCCACATCCGGCGGAGCATGCCTCGTTCAGGTTGACGTCGCTGATGACGCCATTTTCCACCTTGAGGCATTTCATGTCCTGCCCGCCGATGTCAATGACGTAGCTGACATCGGGAACCAAACGGGCGGCGGCCTTGAAATGGGCAAGGGTTTCCACCGGCGTGACGTCCACGCCCAGGGCAGAAGCCGCCAGGCGCGCTCCGTAGCCCGTTGCCCCGGCAGCGGCCAACCATGCCTGCTTCGGAATGCGGCCCAGCATGTCAGCCAGTTGTGGCAGCAGCGTTTGCAAAGGATTGCCACCATTTGAGGCATAGCAGGAAGCAAGGATGCTGCCTTCGCTGTCAACCAAAACGCCCTTGACAGTGGTGGAGCCCAGGTCGAGTCCCAGGTAGAGCGGACCGGAGGCCGTACCGATGTCGCCCACGGGAAGAGCATTGGCAGTGGCGTGACGTTGGCGGAAGGCGGCGTATTCCGTTGGATCGACAAAGAGGGGCCGCAGGGGCGTAACATGGGCCGTAAGCGCTTCGTGCGCCAGCGCTGCCGCTTGCCGATTCAGTTCGGCAAGAGGGATAGGCTCGGACTTGGCGTCGGCCATGGCGCAACGCGCCGCGCCCAAGGCTGCCGTACATTGCGCGTCCGGCAGATGGGCAATATCTTTGTCGGTCAGGGCCAGGGTTTCTATGAACAGTTTTTTTAACTCAGGCAGAAAGTGCAAGGGCCCGCCGAGAAAGGCCACCTTGCCCGCGATGGGTCTGCCACAGGCCAATCCCCCGATGGTTTGCTCCACAACGGCCTGAAAGATGGAGGCGGCAATATCCTCTCGTGGTACGCCACCGTTGAGCAGCGGGACAATATCTGTCTTGGCGAAGACGCCGCAGCGGGAAGCGATAGGATAGAGCGTGGTGTGGCGTGCGGCCAAATCGTTGAGACCGCCAGCGTCGGTGTTGAGGAGGCGGGCCATTTGATCAATGAAGGCTCCTGTGCCGCCGGCGCAGGATTCGTTCATGCGCAATTCCACGTCCTGACCGAGGTAGAGCAGTTTTGCGTCTTCGCCGCCCAGTTCCACGGCCACCGTGGTGTCCGGTGCACAGAAGGCCACGGCGCGGGCAGTGGCCAGCAGTTCCTGAATGAAGGGCTGGCCAAGACGTTTACTGAGATCCAAGGCCCCGGAACCCGTCATGGCACAGCGCACAGCAATGTTTGGAAAACGCGTTGCGGCGTCTTCCAATAAGGCTGCGAGCGTGGCGCGTACTGCTGTGCCGTGGCGTTCGTAGCGTGTGGCGACGACCTGACCCTGGCTGTTCAGCAAGGCCAGCTTGACAGTGGTGGAGCCAATGTCCAGACCAAGAAAATAGGTATCTGAAGCAGACATGCACACATCCTCGCCGACAACTATACGTCATTGGTAAAAGAATACAAGCGTTGCGGCGACGGAAAAGAGGCAAACAGCTCAAGACGTGAGCGCGTGAAAGACGGCGTGGGCGTCGGCATCTTCTACGGCGAAGGCGTCCAAGAGTTCAGGTGGGACGGTCAGGGGCCTGCCATTGGTCACGTTAATGTAGACCCACTGTGTCTCGGCATCGGCCAGCAAGGCAGGATCTGTGCGCAGCCAGAAGGCGTAGCGCCGCAGGCAACGCCGTGGGGCATGGCCGACAATCCAGGTCGCAGCAGTCACGACGTCGCCGATAATGGCCGGGCGTCTGTAGGTTATGACGTGCTGGCGCACGACCCAGCTTTGGCCGAGGGCGGCATAGCGTTCCATGCTCCAGCCGCACGCTGTCGAGTGCGCGATGGCCACATCCTGCATCCAGGCCACATAACGCACATTGCTTACGCGGCCCTGGATGTCGATATCCGTGTCACATACGGGAAAATCCAGGGTATAGACAGCATCGCTTATGGGCATGGGACACCTCCAGACAGGACAATCCGCAGTGGATCCGGGACAAGCGCGAGACCATGTGCCTCTGTTATTTTGCCGTCGGTGGCGTACTCAAACGGCGACCGGAACGGAGAAAAAGCTCTTCCACAATGGCCTTTTCATATTCCGGGGAAATTTCCAAATCCGCATGCAGGGCCTTGCTGAGGATATGTTCAAGCTGCTGGGTTTCTTCCCATATTTCCAGCAGTTCGTCATCTGCCAGCGACTTAACGCGCTGGGAAAAGGGTTCATCGTCGGCAAAGGGTATGCAGGATCCCATGACATCTCCTCTGGTCGTTGGCTGTGTTCAGGTTAGATATGGTTAAGGGTTTCATGGCCACATGTTTCTGACGGCCATGTGCTGCCGTCCGGGAATGTCTGGGCTGTTTTGCATACTGTCATGCGCGGACGCAGTGATTCTTCTGCGCCCAGAGGAGACAGCACCTCCAGGCAGAAAAGCAATGGAGAGAGGTACATGTTACTCCAATCGGCGACAAATGTCACTGCCTGATCCGGGCAGCCGTCAGCGCCGCTCAGGGCTTCCCACTGTCGCAGTACGGGGCGTATATCTCCAGTACGTTGGCCTTTTTTTGTCTGGCGCGTGAGGAGATGGCTTTCCTGGGCAGCAAAGGCGGCAAAGCAGCGTGCGACCGCAGCATTCTCTGTCGGGGAAGGCATGCGCAGGATAAAGGTTTCGGCAATGGACTGCATCGTGCGTCGGGCCTTATCCACTTCTTCCACGCACTGCAGGGACATGCCGCGAGGCAAGCAGGGCGAGAGGACATCCGTAATGTCCTTGGGGCTAACGTAGCGGTGCAGGGTGAGAGCAAACCATTCGGCCAGACTCTCCACGCCCACGGGCAGAGCCCGTCCGAAGGACAGCAGGGGCAGCGGGTGGAAGCCACAGGAGAAGGCCAAGGGCAGGCCCGCCCGTCGGAGCGCCCGTTCGAGTACGGACTGCAATTCTAGTTGGCTCAGGAAGGCGCTGCCCCCGGTTTTGCTGTGCCAGATGCGGTATTGCACGGCCTTAACGGTGAGTGCTGCTGTGACCCTGGGCGGACAATTGGTTTGTGGACGACACTGCAGGCGTCCGTTGGCGTCAAGAGAGGGCCTATGCGCTTGTTGATCGCGTTCGGGAAAGACCAGTCTGTTGCCATGCCTTTCTGCTGCCTGCCCTGCTGTGTGGGGCAGGAGTGAAGCCCGGGCCGCAGTGTCGCACACGCCACACTGATGGCAGGCGGCGTAGCGGCAATCGCTGGTGATTTTGCCTTCCAATGCCCGTTGGCGTTCCCGCAGGAGAAATTCTTCGGCAATGCCGGCCTCCAGATGGCTCCAGGGCAAAGGTGCGCCTGGCGTGCGCGGGCCTGTGAATGCTGCGGCATCCAGACCGCATTCCTGAAGAGCCTCCAGCCAGGGAAGCAAGGTAAAGTGTTCCATCCAACTCGCGAAAATGGCGCCCTTACGGTAGGCGTTTTCCACAACGTCAGCCAAGCGTCGATCTGCCCGTGAGAGAATGCCTTCCAGGTGACTCATAGCAGGTTCGTGCCAGCGCAGCTTCAGCAATTTTTGTCCCTTGAAACAGCGGCGCACTACGTCCACGCGGCGCTGCATTTCCCCCACGTTGATTTGCGCGGCCCACTGAAAAGGCGTAAAGGGCTTGGGCACAAAGGGGGAAAGGGCAGCTGTAACTTGTAATTTTGGCCCATTGGATCCTGCCGCGTCGCGAACTTTGCGACAAAGATCGGCAATGGCCAGAAGATCCTCGTCCGTTTCCGTTGGGAGGCCGATCATAAAATAGAGCTTGACCAGACGCCAACCGTGTTCAAGCAGTTTTTGGGCGTGGAGCAAGAGATCCTCTTCGCTGATGCCCTTGTTGATGACATTGCGCAGGCGCTGACTGCCCGCTTCCGGGGCCAGGGTACAGCCCGTGCGGCGCAGGTCTGCCATGCGTTCCAGGATGGCATCGTCAATGGAACCCACGCGCAGTGAAGGCAGGGAAAGGCTGATCTGCTCGCGGGCGCAACGGTCAAGCACATGAAGACTTAAGGTTTTCAGTGCGGAAAAATCACCGCTGCTCAGGGAGAGGAAGGAAATTTCGTCGAAGCCCGTTTCTTGCAGGCAGGCTTCCAGTAGCTGGGCGATGTTGTTGGGCGTGCGCTCCCGCGCCGGTCGGTAGACCATGCCCGCATGGCAAAAACGGCAGCCTCGAGTGCAGCCGCGGGCAATCTCCAGAGAAAGACGGTTGTGTACGGCCCCCACCGGGACGACCTGCCTCGTGGGATAGCTGGCCTTATTGAGGTCAGGTACGATGCGTCGTGCAGGGCGGCAGTAGTCGGCACACAATGGCCGCAGCGGAAACAGTGGTGTGCCGTCTTCAGCGTAGTCCTGCGCAAAGAGCGAAGGCACATAGACCCCTGGAATATGGCGGCTGGCCTCCAGTAGGTGCTGGCGCGTCCAACTTGCGTCCCGTGCCTTCTCTAACAGGTGCAGGACTTCGGGCAGGCTTTCCTCGCCATCGCCCAAAACCATCATGTCCACGAATGGCGCCAGAGGTTCGGCACTGAGTACGGCCCCACCGCCGACCATCACAAGAGGACAGGCATGGAGATCTTGGGGACGATCAGCGGCACGCAATGGCAGACCTGCCAGGTCGAGCATGTACAGAACATTGGTGTAGCACAGCTCGTGGGTAATGGAAAAGCACAGGCAGTGCATGCTGCCGAGTTCTGTGTCGGATTCTAGTGTACTGAGCCTGGCCTGATGGCTGCGCAGTACTTGGGCTGCCTCGCGTTCAGGGGCCATGACGCGTTCGGCCCACCACTGCGGATTGCTGTTGACAATGCCATAGAGAATCTTCTGCCCTAGGTAGGACATGCCCACATCGTAGGTATCCGGAAAGGCCATGGCCACACGCAGGCGGACAGTGTCGGGATCCTTGAGGCAGGCATTGTCTTCAATGCCAACATAGTGGCTGGGTTTGGGCAGCAAGGGCAACAGGGAACGCATGACTCTCCCGGGTGGAGACGAGCAGCTCGGCGGCATCTGCGGGGTAAACGTAGCATAAGACACCCCACGATGCCGTTGCGAACCGTCAGCTGTGGCAAGGACAGGACTACTTGATCAGGCCGCTGGCAGTCTTGGCAAAGGGTTCGGAACTGAATTGCAGTTTGCCAAGCCCACCGGCCACGGTGAGGTTACTGCTGGCCTCAATGTATTTATCCTGCAATTCCTTGGGCGTGGAGGCATAGCGGTAGAGGAAATTCTTCCCCGCAATGCTGCCCGTAAATTCGGGTTCAAAGGGATAGCCATAGGGCAGCATAACCATCTGCACACCTTGCTGGGTGGGGATGGATTGGATGGCGGCTACTTCATTCAGACAGTCCTTTTCGGCATCATATTTGCCAATGACAAGTTCGCCCGTAACCAGTTTCATCAATCGGATATCGTAAGCCATGCGCAAACCTCCTCGTGCTGCAAGCATCGGTGTTGGCAGAGACGGCGAGCATCTTCTGTGTTGAAAAAGCTCAAGGCCGGGGTGCAATGAACGCTGTTTTTCCCTAGACACTGGCGTGAACTGTGTCAAGACTTTTTCTGTTGCCAAGCAGCGTGAAAAGACTACACTGTGCGCATGATAGTACATGATGCAAACCATGACGCGCCTTCGCGGCGCACGTTGGAAGAGAGAATCGGCCATGTTTTTGTGCGCCCTGACTTGCTCGATCTTGCCCTGACCCACAGTTCTTGGGCCAATGAGCGTGGCGGTGGCGAGCATGCGCACAACGAACGCCTGGAATTTCTCGGGGATGCCGTGCTGGAACTGTGCGTATCCGCACAATTGTACCGGCGATTTCCGCATATGCGGGAAGGGCAACTAACAAGAATGCGCGCCCATCTTGTGAGTACGGTGAGCCTTGCGGAACGCGCACGAAAGCTCGGCTTGGACGCCCTGCTCAAGCTCGGTCGCGGCGAGGAGAGTCAGGGAGGGCGCAGCCGGGATACCGTGTTGAGCGACGCCCTGGAAGCCGTACTGGCAGCCGTATACGAGGACGGCGGCTTTGTTGCGGCCCAGAACTGCGTGGCGCGGATCTTTGCTGACCGCTGGCCGGAAAACGCTGAGCCGTCCATGCCCAAGGACTGTAAGACACGCCTCCAAGAGATAACGCAGCAGCGTTTCGGCGGTGTTCCGCAGTATGTCCGCGTGGGCGCAAGCGGGCCAGATCATGCCAGGATTTTTGAAATCCTGCTGCGTTTGCCCGATGGAACGGAGATACGCGCCACAGGCAGCAGTTGCAAGAAGGCCGAACAGGATGCCGCACGCCAAGCTCTGGAACGTCTGACCTTGGACTAATACTCTCGGCAAGCTTGCTGTGCTTTGAGGCGTGCGGTCCGGGGCAAGCCCCCGGACCTCCCGTCTCTGGTCTATCACAGCTTAGTGCATGGCGAACTATCCGCCAATGAGCTGCATCGCCATCTGTGGCATACTGTTGGCCTGCGACAGCATAGCCACAGCCGATTGCGTGAGAATTTGATTGCGAACAAACTGGGTCATTTCCGTTGCCACATCCACATCTGAAATTCGTGATTCTGCGGCCTGAAGGTTTTCAGCCTGTGTTGTCAGGTTGGTGATGGTGTTTTCCAGACGATTTTGCAGGGCGCCAAGGCTTGCGCGAATCTTATCCTTGGAGACAACAGCCTCTGTCAAGGCCACGAGAGCCCTTTGCGCCGCCTCCTGTGTGGAAATTGTATAGCCGTCTCTGCCGACCTCTGTCTGATTTCCGACGCCCAGGGCCGATGCCGTGCTGGTGCCGATCTGGATGTAGTAGTAGTCTTCTGCGGAATCGTTGCCTGAGCCAAAATGCACCTTGAGCTTGCCAGTTTGGGTCAGCTTACTGCCGGAATGCACGCTGCTGGACAAGTTTCCGTTGAGCAGATGGATGCCGTTGAAATCCGTGGCATTGGCAATTCGGGTGATTTCTGAAGCCATGGCCTGATATTCGGATTCAATCATCAGGCGCTGGGTGGAATCATATGTACCTGTGGCCGCCTGTTCGGCCAGTTCCTTCATGCGAACCAGCTTTTCGTCGATGATGCCCAAGGCACCGTCAGCCGTTTGGATGAGGGAAATGGCGTCGTTGGCATTGCGAGCGCCCTGCTGCAGGGCGGCGATGTCCGCACGTTGCAGTTCGCGAATGGCCAGTCCTGCGGCGTCGTCGGCCGCGCTGTTGATGCGCATGCCCGTGGACAGGCGCTGGGTAGACGTGGCAAGTCTGGAATAATGTGCGTTCAGGTTGTTAGCAACATTAGCAGCCATCATATTGTGATTAACGACCAAAGACATGGGGAACCTCCTAGTATGTTTTCTAAGCTGTGCCCCTGAAATTGCAGAATACATGCCAATATAAGAATATTATGTATTTTCAATATGTTAATGATATATATTCCTGGGAAAGGAAAAATTTTCCGCGAAAAGGGTTCGCTTTTTGACGCCTGAACGCAAGCAGGGATGCCCGCAACAAGCGGGAAGGCATGAGGCAGAGACACAGGAAAAGCGTCTTTGCCCACGCAGCTGCGCGACGCCATCCGCAGGAGCGTAAGGGGCATTCGCCTCTTGTGCGGGAAAATTTTGACAGGTTGCAGAGGGGTGTGCAGATTGGCAAGAGACAGGGTATTTCTTGCCGTTGCACGCAGGCTTGTTGTCTGCCTTTGCGGCAAAGCAGTTACGCGAGACGAAAATCTGGTCTGGCAGGGATGAAACAGGTTGAGAATATCTGTTTCACTCCGCAGTCGACTCCATCCGCCGACCGCGTTCGTCAGTGGCGGATAGGAGCCGTTGATCCTCCCGCATCATGCCTGAATTTCTTCCTCTTCCTTGGGCATGGTTTTCTTTTTTTTCATCCAAAAAGGCTTGGCATCATGATCAGGCGCCATTTTTACAAGCCTCGGGTCAAAGCGGGCAAGAATATTCACCAGATCAAGCTGGCAGTCCATGACGCTTTCAATATCCTTGTAGGCCATAGGCGATTCATCCAGAGAACCGGAAATCAGTTTGACGTGACGCTCGTGCAGGAAATCCGTTAGTTGTTTTTCTGACAACTTTTGATAGGCCGCACGGCGGCTCATTGCCCTTCCTGCTCCGTGAGAGCATGAATTGTAGGCGGCAGGATTGCCCTTCCCGCTGACAAGGAATCCTGGTGTGGCCATGGATCCCGGTATGAGTCCAATTCTTCCTGTGTGGGCTGGCGTTGCTCCCTTGCGGTGGATAATCAGCTCTTCGCCGTCCACATATTCCCTCCATGCGAAGTTATGATGATTTTCCGCCATGGCGAGGGATTTTACTCCGAGATGTTTCAGGACATGCGTATGAATAAGCTCATGATTGGCCGACGCGTATCTGCCCATGAGTTGCATGGCTGCCCAGTATTCCTGGCCTGGTTCTGCATTGAGGGCAAGCCAAGCCAGATGCTTGAGTTTGTCTGGAAGGTTGGGATGCATGGACATGGCCAGTTTGCTGTAATGCGTGGCTACGGCCTCACCTGTTCCCCTGCTGCCCGAATGGGAAAGAAGAGCCAGATACCTCCCAGCAGGAAGCGTAAACCCAGGTTCAACGGCATCTTCCGAAAGATGCAGCTCGCCGAATTCCACGAAATGGTTGCCACAGCCACTTGTGCCCAGCTGTAACGCTGCCTTGCCTTTTTGTTTTTCGGTAACAGGGCTTACGGACCAGTCTTCCTCCATGACAGGATGTTGACGCAGATGCCAGAGTTCAAATTGTGCCCCGACGCCGAAACGGGTTTCGGTTTCCAGGGCCTCAACGAAGACATCTTGTTCTTTTTCAAAATCCTCATAAGGAACATCAAGGACTGTCATGCGCATGCGACAGGCGATGTCCATGCCAACGGCATAGGGTATGACGGCATTGCGCACTGCCAAAACGCCGCCAATGGGCAGTCCGTATCCGGTGTGGGCATCAGGCAAGAGCGCGCCGCCAACCGCAATAGGGAGTTCGCTTGCGTTCTGCATCTGTTCCACAGCCAAATCTTCAGTGTTGCCCCATTGCTTCCAGGGGGCAGGAGCCTGCCTGGCCAAGAAGTCGCGCTGAAAGGCAGGTTGGCTCTCTAGCCAGTCAGATACTTCTGCGAACCTGTGTTGCAAATCCTCCGAGCCTTCCGGGAAATTTTTCTCATGCGTAAGACAGTGGACAAAAGCCAGGATATCGGGCTTGGCATAGCCGTCTCTTTCGGCGATATTGGCTGCTTTCATGACTTTGACGATGATTTCCTGCATGGCAGGTATGCCTGCCTCGCGAATTTCTGCGCCCTTGATCATAGAGACTCCTTCGTTTGGTACGCATACTATCAAAGGCTATGCCAAGGTGAATGAATCTATAAAATCCATATGTTATCGTTTTGAGCCTGTGGTTTTTCTGCCCGAAAAGATATTCTTGGATAGTTTATAGAAAATATTATAGGTATTCTACTTTTTTTGGGGGAACAGCTCTCTTGCCGCAAGGAAACACCAAGATGTGGCGCACAGATATTCTTTGGCGATTTATTGCCGCACATGAAAAATACATTTTGACACAGCTTCAATTTTTGTGTATGGACATTCCGTTGTCACCATCGTCTATCCGGTTAGGACGGCGGCCTCTCAAGCCGCTAAGACGGGTTCAAATCCCGTTGGTGACGCCACTTTTTTGGGGGACGCATTTGCCCCAGGTGTAACTTCAGGTGTAAATCGCTCTCCTCTGGGGGGTGAAGGTCAAAACCTTCGCCCCTTTTTTCTTTCCGACACCAATTCCAACACCGAACAGGACTTTGTCCTTCTGTTGCACAATGTTTGGGGGGGGACGTCTTGGTAGGCGAGCGTCTTTTTCCCCACTGCTGCATTTGAGAAGAAGAGGTATATGTTATGCCCATTGATATTCCACGTTTTGGTGACCGAAAGCAATCCATTGTTCCCGATGTGCATGTGAAGGAGCTTGCCGCCTTGGACATCCGGCCTGCCACGGTACGTGATGTGCATGGCATGTCTGCACTCATTAATCAGTATGCTTCGGCTAATGTCATGTTGGCACGCGGTCCGCAGTATTTGTATCAGCATATTCAAGATTACATGGTTGCCACGGCCCCTGCCGCTGACAATGGTCGCGATGTCGTTGTGGCTTGTGGCGCTGTGCATGTACTTTGGGAGGATTTGGCGGAAATCCGATCTGTGGCTGTGCATACGGCCTGCCGCAGCCAGGGCTTTGGACGCCGTTTGGTAGAATCCTTGGTAGACCGGTGCAAAAAATTAGGATTGCCCAGGGTCTTTGTGTTTACCTTGGCGGCCCCGTTTTTTACTCGCTGCGGATTCAAGGAATTCAAACGCGATGATATGCCGCCGAGCGTCTGGGTGGAATGCAGCAAATGTCCCAAATTTTACTGCTGTGATGAAATTGGCATGATTCGTATACTCTGACGGTTTGATTGGACAAGGGAAGGGACGCTCATCCAGACGTTACCGCAGTTGAAGATGCTGCCATAGTCCTGCAACGCGGGCGGACAAGTCCGGCCTGCACAGCCTTGCACAGGAGAGGCGAGAAGATTGAGGCAAAATTTGCCGTCAGACCGTGCAGCTCATCGTAGTCGACGAGGAGATGGCTGGCGGCGTCGCGGGCAGCGTTGTGGGCCAGCGTGGTCGGAATGCGAGCTTCGTAGAGGTAAGTAAAGGTAGGCGAACCGCCAGGGTCAGGGGAGACGAGTCCTAGGGCATGTACGCATCCCTCCTGCCCCCAATCTCCATGCAGGAGTTCACTGGCCGTCTGCTCATGGGAATGACCGGCACGCAGCAGGTCAAATGAGGAAACATCCCAACCGACTTCCTGGCGATGTGTGAGCAGGAATCGGCCCGACCGGTCACGAAGCAGAAGGCCGACGGCCTTGCAGGGCAGATGCTGCTCTTGTACACTGAGGACAGGCATAAGGCACAGCGTTTTGTTACTGGCATCCACAACTTCTAACAGATTTTGCATGGCGGCAGAATCGGAATAAAGTCTCTGTTGCATGAATACTTCCAACGAGCGAGATCTGCGCCTGATACGGCTTGAATCGTGCCATGCAGACGCCATGCAGGCTCTGGAGCAGCAATGTTTTTCCCTGCCCTGGTCGGAAGCGCAATGTCGAGCAGCCTTTACGCACGAGGCTTTCGCCGCCTTCGGACTCTGGGGGCGTACAGGGCTTGCGGGCTATGTTTCTGTCTACCACACTCGCGACGAAGTGGAAATACTCAATATTGCCATTGTCCCTGATATGCGCCGAAAGGGTTTGGGCCGCCGCCTCCTGCGCCTGGTCTTGCGTCTTGCGCGAAAAATGGGTATGAATAAAATTTCCCTTGAAGTTCGTGAAGGAAATGCGCCAGCCATTGCGCTCTATGATGCTTGCGGCTTCACATGTGCGGGCAAACGCCGCAAGTATTATGTTGATACTGGCGAAGACGCCCTGATCTACATTTGTTCTCTGTGACCTGCGAGGATGTCATGCAAAAAATTATTGCTGCCAACTGGAAGATGTATAAAACCCGTGCCCAGGCTGCCCAAAGCGCCGCAAGCCTGGCTGCTGGCCTGCGCACTGTCCCGGCAGAAAGGTGTGTCCTTGTTTTTGCACCTTTTACGTGTCTTGACGTGGTTGCCCAGGCTTTTGCTCAAAATCCGGCCCTGGCTTGTGGGGGGCAGGATTGCTATCCTGCCGATGAGGGGGCCTTTACCGGTGAGATATCTCCGGCCATGCTGCTTGATTGCGGCGCCACATGGGCGCTTACCGGACATTCCGAACGTCGGCATATTTTGGGCGAAGATGATGCCCTGGTGGCCCGCAAGACGATCTTTGCCCTGGAAAAGGGGCTAAACGTCATGCTGTGCATCGGAGAAAAGCTGGAAGAGCGCGAAGCCGGAAACCTGTCCGCCGTGCTGGAACGGCAAATCCACAGTGTCTTTGAAGCCATGCCCGAAGGACAATCTCTTGATGGCCGATTTGCCGTGGCCTATGAACCCGTGTGGGCCATTGGCACGGGCAAGGTGGCAGGACATGCCGAAGTGCTGGAGGCGCATGCCGTGGTGCGTACGCTCTTGCAAGGCGTCCTCGGCAACGCAGCAGAGCGCCTTCCCATCTTGTACGGGGGCAGCGTTAAGCCCGCTAATGCCGCCGGTATTCTGGCCCTTGACAATGTGGATGGCCTTCTGGTAGGAGGGGCATCCTTGGACGCGCAGAGCTTTTTGCAAATAGTCGGCGTCTAAAAGCTGTCTGCCTCGTTATTACGGGCGGTTCACTGGTGAGGAGGAATTTGTGCAGACACTCATTCTCACTTTGCATATCATTGTATGCGTGATGCTCGTGATCCTGGTACTGCTGCAGGCAGGCAAGGAAGGTATGGGCGTCATCTTCGGCGGTGGGAACAGCTCTGTTTTCGGCAGTAGCGGAGCCGGTGGCATGCTGGCCAAGCTGACGGCTTTCATGGCCGTTATCTTTGTTGCCACATCCTTGAGTTACACATTTGTAACAAGTCCGCGCCCCAAACAGGAATCTACTATTCTTGACGTGAAAATTGAGGAACCCGCGCCAGCATCCGGAGCCGCCTCTCCTGCAAAACCGGAGGCTGCCCCTGAACAGACTGGAGCTTCAGCGCCTTCACAGTCGGAAAAATCTCCTGGGCAAGCGGGCAATGAGGCATCGGCCAAGCCCGATGCGATGTCGCCTGAAGTGGCCCCAGCTACCCCAGCCGTAACTCCGGCCAAGCCCGCTGCGGAACCAATCAAGCCAGCAGCAGAACCAGCCAAGCCCGCTGCGCGTACACCTGGCGAAAAGAACTAGTAAGTCATTGACCATAGTAGTTGCCGCAGCTCTGCTGCGGCTTTTTTTTTCAACAGAGGACGTGGTATGTCCGATGACGAAGCATTTGGTGACAATCCTTTTCGTGCGTTGAAGGCCGAGCAATTTCCAGATCGGAAGAAGAGCCGAACCTTGCAGCCAAAAGTTGTCAAACGTTCCCGTCGTGAGCGGCGCAGCATGGGCCAAGAGGACAGCGGAGCTGAGGTCAGCAGAGAAGAGCGCGAGCTTTTTCTTCGCGCTATGGGGCGCGTCAGTCCTGATATGCGCGTGGACGGTGGATTTTCCTTGCAGGAGTTGGGCGTCATGCCGCTTTCCCTGCCCAAGAATTCCCCCAAGGGCGTACACAAGAGTTCCCCAGAGAACACCCCAGAGATT
>JAFTCE010000148.1 GCA_017454855.1 Desulfovibrio sp. | reverse complement strand
TCTATGTCGATCCTGCCTATACCTCGCAGACGTGTTCCGTATGTGGCGCTCGTGGAAATCGTACTCAACATCGTTTCTCGTGTCCCTTTTGTGGTAGGCTTGCCCACGCAGACCTCAATGCAGGTCAAAACATTGCAAGTCTTGGTCGCACTGCCGTGCGGTCAACGGGCGCTGTAAGCCGTCCGAATGTAGCGCTTCCTTTGATGAAGCGACTATAAAGCTCCGCCCTTCAGGGCGGGGTTGTTTACGTCGGAAAAGATCGATTCCTTGCTGATGCGGGTGATGCCTGTCAGTAAGCCGCGTCCCAACCAGGGGTTGGACTTGAACGTCGCATTGAACAAGCCGCGAAGGAAGCCCGCAAGTTCGTCCCAATAGCCGTTGAGCCATGCTTCCTGCAGAGGCGTATCGTATTCATCAAGCAGGATGATGGGTAAGACATTGTTCTGCCGAGCCAGATACTTGCAAAGAGCGAGCAGAGAGTCCTGGGCTATGGCCTCGGTCATGGACATATCCACTGAGGCAAGCTGTTTTTTTTCCCTGTCTGTCAACAGGGAGACATCCAAGGTTGGTTCAAAATCGTCATAGAGCCTGGATAAAAGGGCTTTGATCAAGGCCAAGGACGTGGCATAGGTAGTACTCTTGACGCTGGCAAAGGAAAGGTAAATGACCGGTATAGCACCTTGTAAGGCGCGGAAATGCGTCGTATTCCAGATGGCGAGTCCCTCGAAGAGATGCGCATGTTTACGACATTCTGGGGCAAAAAAAGTTCTGACGGTATCCAGCATGAGCGTCTTGCCAAAGCGCCTGGGCCTTGTGATGAGCGTCACATCATACCCGCCAGTCCACCAATCCTCGATGAATCTGGATTTGTCCACATAAAAATATGCATTCTGGCGCAATTTGACAAAACTTTGGATGCCGAGAGCAAGGATGTGTGCCATGTCGCCTCTTTTTCTGGGTTCGTCTTCAATAATTATACTTCCAGGTCAGACCTCCCTTGGTGCCGCTCTGTTCCGTACGCACCTCCACATTGGCGCGTGGGGTCATTTCCAGTTGAATGACAAAGGCCGTGCTGCCCTGTTTGGCACCCTGCTGCACGCCCACATAGATATCTTCGGTAAGATATTTGCCCATCTCCACAGAGGTATCGGCGGCCACATCGTTGGATTTTGAATCCTTGCTGCCAGAACCGGAACCAGAGGTGTTGAAGCGCAGGACATCCATGCCCAGGGCCTGCCTGGTGGTGTCCAGCACACCACCGCCTTCGCCGTCGCCACTGCCAAAGCCGGCCAGTTGAGCCACGGCAGCAGCCAGGCGCAGATTTTCCAGGCGACCGAGTTCACTGGCACTTTTGCCAAAGAGCATCTGCGCCAATATCTCATCGCGCGGCAGTGCTGGATCGCTGCTCAAGGTCAGCTGCATCTTGCGCACCGTACCCGTGATGGCCATGTTGGCCGTCAATGTCGACGTCTGATTGGTGAGCAGAATATCCAGCAGGGGATTTGCCACATTGCCGCCGCCAAAGGTAATGGCCCCGCGTGTGAGCTTGAATTGCTTGCCAAGGATATCCAGTTGCCCCTTGGCCGCCTCCACTTGGCCGGAAATCACCGGCGCAAGCGGTGAGCCGAGGACGCGCATGTCTGCCTTCCACTCGCTTTGCAGCCCGAAACCCTCCACAAGAAAACGTCCGGGGATGAGCAGGCGCAAATCCAGAAGGCCAGGGCCGCTTGCCGCAGCAGGTCTTGCCTGCGCAGGGGGAGTTGCGGCTTTGGGTGCAGCAGGGGATTTTTTGGGGGCAGCAGCCTTTGGAACGGTCTGCCCCTTGCCCTGCACCCAGGCCGGGACATCTTCGCGTACGGGCAGGGCAGTGACATTACCGGCAACATCCAGGCGGTTGAGCAGTACGGCTCCTTGGTTGACAACAACTTGACCGCGAACCTCCGGCGCTGTGGCTTCACCACGCACAGCTACCTTGCCGGACACATCCACGCGAACGTCTCTGCGCCGCAATGGGCGCAAATGGTCAATGGTTGTCGAGATGTCCAGTCCCTTGCCATCCAGGCCCGCACGCCCGGCAATGCGCACCGTTCCGCCGCGTCCGTCGCCGACATCGAAATGCAGTTTGGCCGTGCCAGGCGCGGTTTTGCCACTCTGTTCCAAATCCAGGCGCAGAGTGATGGAGGGCAGCAGCACCCCCAAATCTATGTGTTCGTAACGCCCCTTGTCCATGCGCACAAAGCCCTTGACTGTAGGCGTTTGCATGCTGCCCCCCACGTCCAGGGCCAGGCCCAATGTTCCGGCCAGCCTCTGGTCGTGTACGGGCAGCAGGCTCCAGAGGGGGGCCACATCACCATTCCAGCGCACTTGCGCGCGCAATGGACCCTGCATGGCAGGTTGCGGGGGGCCATCCTGGCTGTAGTGCAAAGGCACACTGGCCTCGACGCGGCATTCCGTGCCGCCCAGTGCGCGTACCGAGGCAGGGTCTAGCTTGAGCTGCAGGGCCAAGGCCCCGCCAGTTCCAGCCCGCTCCAGCTTGCCATTCAGATCCATATTCAAGGGCTTCAAAGCGGTGCCCGGCACGCGCAAGCCGCGTACGCGGGCCAGAAGAGTTCCCGTGGGCGCGGCCATGCCGCCCGCAACGTGGGCATGTACCTCTGCTGAACCCTCGGGCAGGGCGTCCACAAGGACTCTCCAGGGGACAAAATCCACCTTGTCCACATCTAGCTGCACATCCAAATCTTTTTGGCCAAGGGCAGCGCTGGCCCGCACACGTCCGGCTGGTTTAAGGGACACGTCGATGCCCTTGAGGCGCAAGCCGTCCGCGCCATAGGCCACAGTGGCACCTGGCAGTGCCTTCAGCCCCAGTTTATGGGACGGCAGATCCGCGTCCAAACGCTTGACTTCCACGAGTCCCGGCGACCAGACGGCATCCAGATGAGCGGCAGCAAAGCCGCCGGACTCCAGCCGCACTTCCAGGGGACCCAATAGCGTCCCCTGCGCACGCAATCCGGCGCGCAGTTGTTTGTCTGCCTGCTGTACCTTGGCCAAATCCAGGCGTGCGTTCAACAATTTTTTGTCCCAGATGTCCTCAAGCACCGTTTCGCTTTCCAAGCCCTGTAAGGACAGCAGCGTAGCGGAGCCATCGCCATAGGTCAGCTGCGGCACACGTAAGCGGAGGGTCACATTCTGCCTACCGTGCGTTGAAGGGCCGCTTGCCGAGGCTGCGGAATGTGGCTGCAACTCCAAAGCTATGGCCGCTTCTCCGTCCAGTCGTACACCTGGCAGCAGAGCGGAAAGCGTCCGCAAATTGCCTGCACGCACGTCCAGTTTGCCTTCCACCAGCGGCAGATTCGCGGTCAGCGGTGCGGGCAGATGTGCTGTCAAGCCACCAGAAAGCTCTACGCCCAAGAGATTGCCGCGTAGATCCCGCAAGCCCGCTTGCAGAGCCTTGCCCTTGGCGTCTTCTTGCAAGGCGGCAAAAATCGTCAAATCGCAGAGTACAGCCTGGCTGTCCACATTCGTGGCCAGATGCAGGCGTATGTCCGTGGAACCAAGCTCTTTGGGGGCATTGCTGGCTGCGTTATCCAAAAAGGTCAGTAACTCAGGCCAGTGTAAGGCCGCAGAATCTACGCGCAGGGTCGTGTTTGTCAGCTTGTGCCCTTCAGCGGTCACATCCGCACATTCCAGGCGTACTTCCGCTCCGGGAGATTGCACAGAACCGTTGGCAGTCAAATGAAATTTGAGGGGAGCACGCAGCATGTGCAGGGGCGTTGTCTTTGCGCCGCTAGCGCCAGGACGTGCAGGAGCGTGTGCCGCTTCCGGCAGAGGATCCACGGTCACGTCGAAGGCAGCATCCAGACCGCCCGCAAGTAAGGACATGCTTCCGTCTGCAGGCAGCGCTGCGTTAGTGTTCCAGGAGGCGTGCCCTTGTGCGCGCACAGGACCGGCTTCCACCTGCAGCGCAGAGAGTGCCGCGCTGGCCGTCTCAACCCCGCCGGTCTTAGCCGGGGCAGCAAGTCCGCCTTTGAGCTGCATATCCAACGTGGCGCCACGCCCCAGGAGCAGAACCAGGGGGTTTTCCACAGCAATGGGCGCATCTTCGACGCCCTGGAGTTGCACACGGAGGCCCGATTTCAAATCAAGTCCCACGCGTTCGGCCTCGCGAGGCAAGGTAAGGGCAAGCTGCGCGCCTGCTTCCAGTCCCCGGGCGTCCAGGCCGGAGATGGACAGCTTCGCAGCATCCACCGGGGCAAGATGCACGGCGCTGTCCACATGCACCCCCTGAACGCCTGCCGTCAGCTGTACGTCGACATCCACGCTGGCCAAAGGGCTGATGACAGCGCTGGCCTGGGCCTCAGCGCCATCCGCAGCTACGCGTGTTGGGCTGGCGCTCTCCTGCCCATTGCCCAACATGTCTTGCGGAAAGCGGAAATTTTTCACCTGCACGGTTTGCAGACGTACTTCCGGCAGCCATTGAGGGAGGTTGTGCAGCGTACGCAACACATCGCCCAGTTGTTGGCGCAGTGCGGCCTCATCCAATGGTGCGGAAGGTGTTTCCGGCGGCGTCGGCCCTGACTCGGGCAGGCGCAGTAGTTGCGCGTCCGCCAGCAGGGCCGTCAACTGCACGGCTTGGGGCAAAGCGCCGAGCTGCCAGTCAAAGGCGATTTCTGGGGCGCGTAACCAGAGGCCCTGGCTGTCGTAGAGTTCGACTCCGGCCTGAAAGCCAAAGGGCAGAGGCCCGGCGAGATGTGTGATGCGCGCCCAGGCACCCTTTGTCTGCTGGTTTTCAGCAGGCTGCAGTGCGGCATTGACCTGTTCCACCAGCCAAGCCTGCACGCCGCTGTTGTGCAGTGCCACCAAGCTCACGCCCAGCAGGACGAGTGTGAGCAGCACAAGGCCCGCAAGTCCGTACAGTATCCAGCGCACAGTGCGCCGCCAGATCGACCGTGGAGGGTGTCCAGATTCCGGCGCGTGTCCTGAAAGCGCATCCGCCTGTGCCGCATCCTTTGTTGTTTTCTTTGTCATCAAAATGCCTGCCCTATGCTGACATAGATCTGTAGCGGGGGATCGCCTTCAATGGGTTGCAGTGGCACGCCCACGTCAAGGCGTACCGGTCCGATGGGCGTATAGTAGCGCAGGCCCAGACCGGCGCCCCAGTTCATGTCCCCCAAGATACGCGGCAGCTCGTCCCTGTAGACCATGCCGCCGTCTAGGAAGGGCACAAGGCCCACGTTGTCTGTAATCTTGTACCGCGCTTCGAGATTGACCAGCTGGTAGGATCGACCGCCCAGGGGATCGTCAGACGTATCGCGCGGGCCAATGCTCTGATAGGCATAGCCGCGCACGGAGCCGGCCCCGCCCGTGTAATAGCGCAGGCTGGCCGGGACAACGTGCAGGCCGGCGCCCGTCAGCATGCCGGCCTCAACCCGCCCGGCCAGAACAAGTTTGTCATCGGGCTTGCCATCCTTGCGCCAGGGGGCATAGTAGCCGCTGGCCGCAAGACTGCCCGTAAAGATGTTGAAGTGCTGGCCGTAAAATCCGGTATAGGGTTTGATGTTCAGGCTGAGCTGCGTGCCTTCCGAAGGATTGAGTACGTTGTTGCGCGTGTCGCGCCGCAGGCCAGCGCGCGGCCCGAAAAAGCCATAGGCTTTGGCGTCATGCTCGTTGTCCTTGATGGAGCCGCTTTCGCCACCCAGTCCCAGGCTGCCCCACCAAAAACGGGACAGGCGTCGCTCCACATCGCCGGATGCGCTGACGGCCATGCTTTCGTACGCGCTGGTATTTTCACGCAAGGCCGAGGCATCCAGAAGCAAGCGCTGATCACGAGCAAAAAAGGCGGGTTTTTCAAATGCAGCCTTGAGACCCTGCGTTTCCGTGGCCAGGGGCGCGGTGAGCTTGAGTTTTTCACCATTGTGAAAGAGATTGCGGTGTTCCCAAGTGCCCTCTACACCAAAACCCGTGTCCGTATCGTACCTGGCTGCTGCCCCCACGGAACGCATGGGGCCTTCGGCTACCTTGACCTCCAGGGGCAGCGAAGCTGCGCCGTCGCGGACATCCGTGCGCATATCTTCTGCCAAGGGCTTGATCTCCACGGTACGGAACAAGCCAAGTCCGCGCAGCTTGTTGGCATAATCCTCCACCAGATCCGAATCCCACGGTTCCTCGTCCACATTCCAGGGCGCCAGGCGGCGAATGTATTCCGTGTGAACCTGCTCCGCGCCGCGAACCTCAACGCGGCCCATGAGCGCTGGCGGCCCAGGGCGGATGAGTATGTCCGCATTGAGCCGACGGGCTTCGCGGTTCAGCGTGTAGCTGGAATCCGCCACTACGGCCAGGGGATAGCCTTGCTTGCGCAATTGCTCGGGCAGCTCCTCCACGGCTGAGAGCAGGGCATCGGCGATGACTGGCTCGCCGACCTTCACACCCGGAAGGCTGCGCGGGAAGGAAGGTGGCGGCACTGCTTCCTTGTCCCAGCCCCAGAAGCCCACTTCACGCTGCCTATTTTTGAAAAATTTGGGAACAACGGGGTCAGTTTCATAATAAATATCGGCGCGCCCCAGGGTATAGCGTTTCCCAGGCATGAGCGTGATTGTCACCAGCACGGGACTGGCTTGGGCATCTATGGCAAAATCGGCCTTGCCGTCATAGTAGCATTGAGACTGCAACAGGCTTGTGGCAGTTTTTACATCGGCGCGAGCGCGGCGCTCCACGCCAAGAACGCTGTCTGGGGGTTCCTTGGCCAGACGCTCCAGACTGCTTAAAGCACGCATCTTGTCGGCCAGATCCTTCGGTCCGTCCAACACCTTGATGGACGTTTTGTAGGCGATGGTTTCGCCACTCTTCTGGGCATCATCCATAGCTGTATCAGGAGCTTCAGCAGGAGCTGCCTGAGGCGGCTCTTCCTGTTCGCCCTTGCCGTGCAGGCCGCAGCCAGCGATGCAGAACAGAAACGCCAGAACCAGCACCCCCTGGACACAGCGCGCAGTGCGCGTCAGCAGGCAATCACGCATATTCCTTTTCCCCCAAGGCATCCCAACGCAAGCGACACGTGTTCTCACCATACGCCGAGTGCGCCTTGCAGGCAAGAAACAAGCGGGCATAGTACCCAACATGGTGGCTGTGAACCGTACCCGACACATCCTTTCCTGCGCCCACCACACGAGATGCTTGCAAAAAGCTCCTGCTCAGAAAAAGGGAATACGCACTCGCCTTGTTCCTGAAAATCTGATTTCGCTGATGTTATTTTTGACTTACAGCCCCTTGGATTTGGCATAACTACAGTAAGCTATTGTTTGCACAAACGAAGGAGTAGAGGAATGACAGAACCGGACAGAGGTCATGACGTGGAATCGTCGGGTATCCTCATGTGCAGGTTCAGATAGCGGTCAGCCAAGGTAGCTGGCGGCAGATCGAGGGCAATGCGCGCACGATCTTCCCTGGGGAGGGATGCAAGCCAGCGGGCGGCGTCGCGCCCCACAAGTTCCATATGACTCAAAGGAGTAAAGAAACTGGCCGGACAGCGTGCGAAGAGCAGCAGGGAATTTTTGTTGAGTACAAAGGGGAACAGTCCACAGGCAACGGGCCGACGCGAGCGGGGCAGGCGGCAGCCTGTGTCCGTACAGGATCGGCAGCCCCGTCTGTCCAGACAGGCGGTTGTGGCATCCAGGAGATAAAAATCTTCTTCCAGATGCGAACCCAACTGGGCTGGCAGGAGCTTCATGGGAAATGGTTCGGCTTCTTCCTGTGGGCCGCAGCAGAGGCGGCAGTCCGCACAGTAGCCATTTTCCAGCCAGGTACCGCGCCAGCGCACTGCTCGCCGCCGGTGAAAGATTGCGCGCCAGCGTTGCAGCAATGCTTCAAGAGAAGCGGACATCCGACACTCCTCGCGAGTACGGGTTGTTGGGCATGCACGGAGATTATGCCTGGGCGGCAATCCAGGCATTGGCCTCTTCCAGGTTGAGTGTGCCCTCGTAGAGGGCGCGACCACTGACAACCCCTTCCAGATGCGTCGTGCGGGTGAGCGGGTACAGCCTTTGTACGTCTGCCAGAGTAGCCACGCCGCCGGCAGCAATAACGGGCACACAAGCCTTGGTTGCCACGTGTTCTAACGCGGCCACATTGACGCCGCTTTGCATGCCGTCGCGTTCAATATCCGTGTAGATGATAAAGGCCGCGCCAGCCGCGAGCAGGCTCGGAAGAACATCGTCCACGCGCAGACCCGTGTCCGCTACCCAACCGCGGCTCTTGAGTCTGCCCCTCTCGGCATCAAGGGAAACACCAATACAGCCGGGAAAGGCAGCGCACAACTGGGCAAAGAGTTCCGGTTGCTCCACGGCTAAAGTGCCTATGATCAGGCGCGTGACTCCGGCATCGAGATATGCCTTGGCCGTGGTCAGGTCTCGAATGCCACCCCCAAGCTGCACGGGGATGGACAGCGCAGAACACATGCGGCGCACAATATGCTTGCTTTGGGGGGTACCGTCAAAGGCACCGTCCAAGTCAACCACATGCAGCCAGCGTGCGCCGCGCTTCTGCCAGGCAAGAGCAGCCTCAACCGGGTCTGCGGCAAATACCGTGCTTTCCTGCGCACGCCCTTGCCGCAAGCGCACAGCCTTGCCATTCTGGATATCAACGGCTGGAAAAAGTATCATAGTCCTAAATCCTTGGCGGCCTTGCGTATGCCGTCGGCACAGAGCTGCCTGGCCGTCACCCATTTGCCCCGCCTTTGGAAAAAGGAACGCACCTTGAGCAGGTTGTCAACCAGACCTTGCTGTTCTTCTTCAAAGATGGAACGGCTCATCACGAAGCCCCTGTCCACATTGATCAGAAAGAATTCCACGCGCACATGTGCCGGAGTAGTGACACCGGCGTCAGAACCCTCGCGTTCGTGCCAGTCCAGCACCAGGGGCACCAGCAGGAGTTGCGCGCCCTGCTTCTTGCCATAGGCCAGCCAAAGAGGCAGGGCCTGGGGCTGGCCTGCATTGTGGAAATGCATTACTTCTCGGGGATGGTCTAGGCTGGTGATGAATTTGTAGCTTCTCTGGGTCTCGGTGGAAAGGATGGAACGCATGTCCTGATCCAGTAGGGGGAGCTGGGTTTCCGGGATGCGTCCCTGCGGTTCGGGAATGCTGCCGGTGATGAGCTGTCCGGTAACAATGGGCTGGGTAAATGGGGCCACATAGACAACATACGCCTGGGAAACGTTGCGGGGCACATCAGCGGTGCTGCGCGGACGGCGGCTGCACGCGCTGGCAATGAGCGCGAGACTCAGAGTAAACAGCAGCAACACACGGAATCGCATCAGTCCAGACCTCCCTTGGTGCTTCGGATCCTTGTCCCTCTTTGTTGCACGGCCTGGGCCAGGGCCAAACCCAAGCCTTTGGCTGCCGACTCCAGCAAATGGTGACCGTTTTTGCCATAGAGAAATTCCACATGCACATTGCAGCGCGCTGCGCTGGCCAGGGCCTTGTAAAATTCCCGCCAGACATCTTTTTCCTCTCCACCGAGCAGCGGCGGCAGCAACTCGTCGCCGCGCCATACCAGCCAGGGCCGTCCGGAGAGATCCACGGTTACCACGGCCAGGGCTTCGTCCATGGGCACGCGGCCATGCCCCACGCGGGCAATGCCCTTGCGATCGCCCAGAGCTTCCAGCAAGGCCGCGCCCAGGGTCAGCCCGACGTCTTCCACTGTATGATGGGCGTCGACCTGCATGTCTCCACGGCATTCCAACGACACATCCATGTCGGCCCAGAATGTTGTCAGCGTGAGCATGTGATCCAGTAGGCCAAAACCCGTTGTGATGCTGGCGCTTCCCTGTCCGTCCACTGTCAGCGCCAGCCGGATGTCTGTTTCTGCACTGCTACGCGTTCGGCACGCGCTCCGTGTACCCGTCATGCTTCCTCCGAGGGGCCGTCAGAGGCCATATCCTCATGCTTTGCTGCCTTACGCGGGGAAGGCTTTTTGCCAACGGCTGCGGCCACCAGGATGCTGGCCTCATAGAGGACAATCATGGGACCGGCCATAAGGAGCTGCGAAACAACGTCCGGTGGGGTGAGGATGGCTGCGGCAATGAAGATACATAGCACGGCATACCGACGCCAGCTACGCAAGCGCGTAGCGGTGACAATGCCCATGCGTGAGAGAAAAAAGGAAAAAAGGGGCATTTCAAACACAAGCCCAAAGGCAAGAATGAGCTTGAGGACAAAATCTAGATAATCGCTGATCTTGGGCGTGACCACGATACTTTCCGTGGCAAAGCTCACAAAAAAGGCAAAGGCATATGGGAAGACAATCCAGTAGCAGAAGGCCCCGCCGCCGGCGAAGAAAACAGCCGAAGCCAGGGCAATGGGGATAATGCCGCGTTTTTCCTCCTCATAGAGACCAGGAGAAATAAAGGCCCAAATTTGATAGAACAATATGGGACACATGAGGAAGACGCCCGCGATGAAGGCAATATACATGCGCGTAAAAAAACCTTCGGGCAGGGTAGTGTACTGGGCATGGGATCCGGGGGGCAAGACCGCCAGCAGGGGATTGACCAGCGCGTTGTACAGCGGTTCCACCACGATCCAGCAGGCGAGAAAACCGATCAGCACGGCTATGCAGCAACGCACAAGACGCATGCGTAGCTCTGACAGATGATCCATGAGGCTCATGGATGACTCTTGGCCGTCCGTTTCTGCGGCATCCGCTGGCATGGGCGGTGCAGCTTCGCTTGTAGCGGGCACGTCGGCTGGTTCTTCTTGCGTACCTTGAAGTTTGTCTTCGCTCATGCTGTAGCGCCCTTGTCTTTGTGGGCTGGGGCAAGGTCTGCTTGAAACGCCTGGGCCTGGGCATGGGTTTTGGCCAATGCGGCCTCCAAGGGACTGCCCGACGGTGGCGTGATCGGCGGCGCACTGCTCTGCGCCGTCGTTGATTCTGAACCGTCCGTTCCTGGCGCTGCTGCGCTGGCATGGGGGACGACATGGGCAGCCTCAGCCGTCGGGCCTGAAGAGTTGTCCGCCCTGGCTGCGTCCACGCTGCTCTCCGTCCGCTCGCGAGCTTCCCTGGCTTCCTTAGCTTCTCGGGCGGCCTTGGCCGTGGCTTCTCGCCGTTCGCGGCGTTCATCTTCGGCGGCCTCGGCATTGAGCGTACGTTGAAAATCCGTGGATACGCGGCGGAACTCCCCCATGACCTTGCCCAAGGTTCGCGTGACCTTGGCCAGGCTCTTGGGTCCCAGCACAATGAGCGCAACAACGAGGATGACAAGGAGTTCCGTACTGCCTATGCCAAACATGGCAGCCCCCTATTCCCACTCGATGGTGCTGGGCGGTTTGGAAGAAACATCATAGACCACGCGGTTGACTCCCTGGACTTCATTGATGATGCGCCCTGAGATGCGGGCCACGAGGTCGGCTGGCAGTCTGGTCCAGTCGGCAGTCATGGCATCGACGCTGTCAACCACGCGCAGGGCGACGACGTGTTCGTAAGTGCGACCGTCCCCCATGACTCCCACGGTTCTCAGGGGCAAGAGTACGGCAAAACCCTGCCATACTTTGCGATACCAGCCGGAAGCCCGCAGTTCTTGCTGCACGATGCTGTCCGCCGCACGCAGGATGTGTAGCCGATCTTCGGTGACTTCTCCCAACACACGGATGGCCAGGCCAGGCCCGGGGAAAGGCTGTCGCCAGACAATGGACTCCGGCATGCCCAGCTCTGCGGCCACCTTGCGCACCTCATCCTTAAACAGCTCGCGCAGGGGTTCAATGAGCTTGAGGTGCATTGTCTGTGGCAGACCGCCCACATTGTGATGGCTCTTGATGACGGCGCTGGGACCCTTGTGGGAAACGGATTCAATAACATCGGGATAGAGCGTGCCCTGGGCCAGGAAATCGACCTGGGGCAGCTTCTTGGCTTCTTCTTCAAAAATTTCAATAAAGGTGTGTCCGATGATCTTGCGCTTTTTTTCCGGGTCTTCCACGCCCTTGAGTCGGGAGAGGAAACGCTGCTGTGCCTGTACCACAGTAAGGTTGAGGTCAAAATACTCTCGCAGGCAGGAGGCAACATCTTGGGCCTCGTTCTGACGCAGCAGACCGTTGTCCACGAAAATGCAGTGCAGATTTCTGCCAATGGCCTTGTGCAGCAGCACGGCCACCACCGTGGAATCTATGCCGCCAGAGAGGGCGCAGACCACATGACTCTTGCCAATGCGCCGGGCCATTTCGGCCACAGTACGCTGCACAAAGGAGGACATCGTCCAGTCAGCGGCAAGACCGGCCACTTGGAACAGGAAATTGTGCAGGATACGTTCGCCCTCAACGCTGTGGTGGACTTCGGGATGGAATTGCACACCGTATATCTTGCGCTCTTCGTCCGCCATAGCGGCGACCGCAAGTGTGGGCGTGCGCCCCGTGACCGCAAAGCCGGGGGGCGGCGTCGTGACCTTGTCCCCGTGGCTCATCCAAACGCGCGAAGCGTCCTGCACTCCTGCCCACAGGGCGCAAGGAGCGGTCAATGTGAGTTCGGTCGGGCCGTATTCTCGCGTCAGCGAGCGGGCCAGACTGCCGCCCAGTTCCTGGGCCAGCAACTGCATACCATAGCAGATGCCCAAAATGGGCACTCCCAAAAGGAGCAGCCCCGGATCCAGGGCAGGCGCATTTTCTTCCCCAACACTGGCCGGACCGCCGGAAAGTATGAGGGCATCAGGACGCATGGCCCTGACCTGTTCGGCTGTGGTGACACAGGAATGAATCTCGGAATAGACCCCGGCTTCGCGCACCCGACGCGCAATGAGCTGTGTGACTTGTGAGCCGTAGTCAATGATAATGACTTTGCCTGGCATAAACCTTCCCGCCTTGTGCCCGTTACTTGCCGTCTGTGGGGTTTTCGCTGCGTCTTGCGGCTGATGCCGTCGTAAATACCGTCGGCATGTCTACGCCGTAGCCTGGTGCTTGTGCTAGTTTTCCAGATGATAGTTGGGCGCTTCCTTGGTGATGACCACGTCATGCACATGACTTTCGCGCAGGCCCGCAGGAGATATCTCGCAGAACGTGGTTTTTTCGAAAAGCTCGTGCAGATTGTGTGCCCCCACATAGCCCATGCCGGAACGCAGTCCGCCCATAAGCTGAAAGACCGCGTCCATGACAGGGCCGCGGTACGGCACACGACCGACAATACCTTCGGGAACGAGCTTTTTACTTTTTTCCTGGAAATAACGTTCCGAACTGCCTTCCTTCATGGCGTCGATGGAACCCATGCCACGATAGATTTTATAGGTGCGCCCTTGATAAATGAGCGTTTCGCCAGGGCTTTCTTCGGTACCAGCGAAGAGCGAGCCGATCATGACGGCATGTGCGCCCACGACCAGGGCCTTGACAATGTCGCCGGAGAACTTGATGCCACCGTCGGCAATGCAGCAACGATTCAGTTCACGGGCCGCACGACCGGCGTCCATGACTGCGGTGACCTGCGGCACACCTACGCCAGCCACGATGCGCGTGGTGCAGATGGAACCCGGGCCAATCCCCACCTTCACGGTGTCGGCGCCGGCCTCAAGCACAGCCCTGGCGCCTTCATAGGTAGCCACGTTGCCGGCGATGAGCTGGCAACTGGGGAAGGCGTCCTTGATCTTGTGGATGGCATTGAGGACATTGACGGAATGACCGTGGGCCGAATCCAGCACAAGCACATCGGCCCCGGCCTGCAGCAATTGTTCGGCGCGGGCCTCGCAGTCGCACCCGATGCCAATGGCCGCGCCCACGCGCAAACGACCGTTGTCGTCCTTGCAGGCATTGGGATATTTCTGCACCTTGTCGATGTCCTTCATGGTGATGAGACCGCGCAGATGTCCGTCGTTGTCCACGACCAGCAGCTTCTCCACGCGGTGTTCGTGCAGATGACGCTTGGATTCTTCCAGCGAAATGCCCACGGGCACGGTGATGAGGTTTTGGGCCGTCATCACTTCCGAAACGCGCACGGCCTGGGCGTCTTCCACAAAACGCACATCCCGGTTGGTAAGTATACCTACCAGGCAATCGCCATCCACCACAGGCAAGCCCGAAACCTTGAAGTCAGCCATGAGGCCCAGCGCTTCCTCCACGGTATTGTTCGGGGAAATGGTGATGGGATCCAGAATCATGCCGCTTTCGCTCTTCTTGACTTTTTCCACCTCTTGCCGCTGGCGCTCTACGGACATGTTCTTGTGGATAATACCAATACCGCCCATGCGGGCCATGGAAATGGCCATGGCCGATTCCGTCACGGTATCCATGGCAGCGGAAAGCAAGGGTATGCGTAGGGGTATCTCCGGCGTGAGCTGCGTCGTTATATCCACAGCGTCGGGGGTGATATCCGAGAACCCGGGGATGAGCAAAATGTCATCGAATGTCAATGCTTTGCCGCGATTGGTGAACATGGCCGCCTCGTCTAGTTTTCAAAAATAATCAATAAAACGTAGTCCTCCACAATAGTATCTTGAATTGTTGTTGTCAATGGACGTGCGGCGTGAAATTCTGGCCTGTGCGGCGTTACAGTGTACACAAATGCCATTGCAACGGAAAGCGTTACACATTGAACAGAAAGTGCATGACATCGCCATCGTTGACGACATAGTCCTTGCCCTCTGCCCGCAGTACGCCGTCGGCGCGGCAAGCGGCCTCGCTGGCGTGGCGCATATATTCGTCGTAGGCAATGACTTCGGCGCGGATAAAGCCGCGCTCAAAATCGGTGTGGATGACGCCGGCGGCCTGCGGTGCCTTCCAGCCTTTATGGATGGTCCATGCGCGCACTTCATCCGGACCGGCGGTGAAGTAGCTGCACAGGCCCAGGGTGTCGTAGCCGACGCGGATGATGCGCGCAAGCCCGCTTTCGTCTATGCCGTAGGATGCCAGCATTTCCGCCTGTTCTTCTTCGGAAAAGCCCTGGAGTTCCTCCTCCAGCTTGGCGCAGATGCGCGCAAAGCCGGCCTGCCGCTCATGGGCCAGGGATTCCAGGGCCGTGGCCTGTGCATTGCCTTCGGCCACGGCGGCATCGTCCACGTTGGCACAATAAATGACGGGTTTGGCAGTGAGCAGGCCCAGCTCGCGCCAGGCATCCAGAAAGGTTTCGTTGTCCGGCAGGACGAACTCGCGGGCGGCTCGGCCTGCATTGAGCATGTCGCGCAGACCTTGCAGGATGTCCGCCGCCGTTTTGGCCTCCTTGCTGCCCTTGGCCATCTTGCGTAGCTTTTCCAGACGGCGCTCCACGCTCTGCAGGTCGGCAAGGAGCAGTTCCGTGTCGATGGTCTCCACATCGCGCAAGGGGTTGACGCTGCCATCGACGTGAGCAATGTTGTCATCCTCAAAGCAGCGCACCACGTGGACTATGGCCGCGCATTCCCGAATGTTGCCCAAAAACTGGTTGCCCAATCCTTCGCCCTTGCTAGCTCCGCGCACCAGCCCGGCAATGTCGATAAAGTCCACGCTGGCGTAAATGGTCTTTTGGGGCTGCACCTTGGCCGCCAAGGCATCCACTCTGGCGTCCGGCACGGCCACAGTGGCTTTGTTGGGTTCAATGGTGCAAAAGGGATAGTTGGCGGCTTGGGCGTTCTGCGCCTTGGTCAGGGCGTTGAACAGGGTGGATTTGCCCACATTGGGCAGTCCTGCAATACCGATGCTGAGTGACATGGGGACTCCTTGTGCAATTAAAGATTGGTTGTCCCTTCTTCGGTGTTTTTCTTCCCTGGCTGCGGCTGAACAGCCGCGCCCGAACGCGTGGCATATTCTCGAGCCTCATCCTCCATGATTGCCTGGCCCACAACACGCCAATCTTCGCCCTGTTTACGCAAGGCCAACCAGCTCGTCATGCGGGCCTGGGTCGTCACCTGAGCAATGGCTGCGTCCTGCCCCACGTCCTTGACGCGCGCATGCTTTAGAGCCTCCGGCGTCCACGGGCAATCCGGCGTATCAGCTTTGCGGCAGCGCAGCATGAGTTCGCCCGTACTCACGCCGCGTGAAAAGTCTGCGCGCAGATTGCGCTCCACATCCATGACGTTACCCAGCAAATTTTCCATGCCGCCCAAGCCCAATTTTCGTCCGAGGGCATCCAGAGTACTCAACGCGCGGTCTTCGCGCGTCATGGTCTTCACGGCATTTGCGGCAAAAGCCTTCATATCTATCTGCGCCAAAAAAGCTGCGCTGTCATTTTTTTGCATGGCCTCTGCCAAGGCGTTCAGTCCCTTCTGTGGGCCAGAGGATAGACACCCCGTGACCAGCAACGACAGCAGCACAGTAGCGAAAATCAACGGTCGACGCATGACCCCCCCCTATGTCTGAAATATGACCACAATGACAGCATTGTTCTAGAACCGCTTTCATGATACGCATCATTGCCGCAAAAGCAATGCCGCCATGAGCTGCCCTGCCCGAATTGCAAGGCTATCCCGGCGCCACGTACAGAGAAAATGAGGAACAGGACATGCATAGTGACTATCTGAACCGCATTCTGTTGAGCCGCGTGTACGACGTGGCCGTGGAAACGCCGCTGGACGAGGCCAAAAGTCTCTCCCGGCGCAATGGCAACAAAATTTTGCTCAAACGCGAAGATCTCCAGCCGGTGTTTTCCTTCAAAATCCGCGGCGCCTACAACAAGATGGCGCATTTGAGCAAGGAAGAACTGAGCCGCGGCGTCATCACCGCCTCGGCAGGCAATCATGCCCAAGGTGTGGCGCTGGGAGCGCGGCGACTGGGGTGCGAGGCCACCATCGTCATGCCGGTCACGACGCCGGCCATAAAGATTGAGGCCGTGCGGCGCCTGGGCGGCCAGGTCGTACTCTCCGGGGAATCTTTCAGCGACGCCGGGCGGCATGCGCAAGAACTGATACAGGAAACAGGTTGCATATACATTCCTCCTTTTGACGATCCCGATGTCATCGCCGGTCAGGGTACTATTGGCATGGAAATACTTCGTCAGCATCCCGACGATATCTACGCCGTCTTTGTCCCCATCGGCGGCGGTGGCATGGCCGCAGGCATAGCCGCCTATATAAAAAATCTGCGCCCCCAAATCCGGGTTATTGGCGTCGAGCCTGTGGATTCGGACGACATGCGCCGTTCCATCATGGCCGGACATCGCGTGGAAATGTCCGACGTGGGCTTGTTTGCCGATGGTGTTGCCGTGAAGCTGGTGGGCGAGGAAACATTTGCTCTCTGCCGCGATCTCTTGGACGATATCATCACCGTGGATACGGATGCCATTTGCGGCGCCATCAAGGATATTTTCGAGGACACGCGCGTCGTCGCCGAACCTGCTGGCGCGCTTTCCCTGGCCGGCCTCAAGGCATATGCCAAGGCAGGTGCCTTGAGAGGCGTCACGCTGGTGGCCATTGTCAGCGGGGCAAACATGAATTTCGACCGCTTGAGCCATGTGGTGGATCGTGCAGAAATCGGCGCGCATCGCGAGGCACTGCTGGCCGTTGTCATCCCCGAAACCGTGGGCAGCTTTCGTCAGTTGTGTGCCTGCTTTGGCAACCGCAATATTACAGAGTTGTGTACGCGTTTTTCCGATCCCGAAAAGGGCCGGGTGCTGGTAGGCATCAAAATCAATGACCGCGACGACATGGGAGAAATGCTCGCGGAACTCAGGGCCAGGGGTTTTGAAGCCATTGATCTTACGGATAATGAATTTGCAAAGGTTCACCTGCGGCATTTGGTCGGTGGCAACGCTCCCAAGATCCTCCACGAGCGTGTGCTGCGCTTCACCTTCCCCGAACGTCCAGGCGCCTTGCTGAATTTCATGGATGCCATGCGCGTCGATTTCAGCATCACCCTGTTTCAGTATCGGTATCACGGCGCAGATTTTGGTCGCGTTCTCGTGGGCTTTGAAGCCCCGGACGAAAAACGCGAGGCATTTGAAGACTTTCTCCGTCGTGTGGATGCCATGGGCTATCAGCATGTGGAAGAATCCGACAATGAAGCCTACAAGATGTTCCTAGGCTGGCATGAAAGGCATCCCGCAGGCTAACACGGGGATCAGGCAGCCGACAAAAAACGCCTTGCACAAATTATTGCCCAAGCAGCGTGCGGGACTCATCCGTCAGGCCGCGTACGCTGCGGAAGACCTGCTCCGCGCCATGCTCGCCCGTATCCTGGACAATGGCAATGAGCGCTTTTTCCGGCGTCACATTGACGCGCGTCACAGCCGGAGCATCAATGCTCCGACTGTGCGGCTGCCCTGTAAACGCCCAGAAGGGTCCATCGGGACGCGGGGCTGAGGCGTTTTCCTGCAATTTTGCAAGTTTGGCGGCATGTGTCGCGCTGTCATCGTGGTGGATGTTGGGCAGCACAAAAAGACTGACAGCCGCCGCAATGCTTTCGCCGTCGGCCCCAGGACATGTCAGGATCAACATGTAGCCCTCGCCGCCCTCGCCAAAGGTAAAACCTTCCTTCTCATCGCCTCCCCAGCCATCGGGCAAATCCGCACTGAAGAGCGTAAAAGCATGCTCTTCAGCTCCTGCCGTCACGACACTGCACATCAACGTCAACATTAGGGCAATCAAAGTACGCATGGGCGTCAATCTCCCTTTTCTTGAATGGATATTTTCGCAACGTGCTGTTCCGTGATCTTGGTACAAACCATGAACGGACAGCAACGGTTACCGCCACAAAGCCGACGCAAAGGGAAGGCACAAGCCCAAGGACAGCAAGAGCAAGCCAAGGGTGTTCAACCAGTATATCTTGCGCGGCGCACGCCGAAAAAAAAGTATGCCCCAACACATGACAGCCAGGCTTATTGCCACCAGGGATGGGACGCGCAGGGAAATCACTGGCGGCATACTGCCTGGCCGCAGGGCGAAACCAAGGCACACCCCCCAACGGTCAAGGCAATAGGGTATGTAGCCGATCATGGCCCACAGGGCACACCAGCGCGCGGCAAGCGCTTCGTCCTCTTGCGGGCAAGCCCACGTCTGCATTAGGCCGGGCCGCAGGGCAAGGGCACTCAGGGCCAATGCGCCAGCCGGCGCAAAACAGGTAAAATACACATGCAGTGTTGACGACATCACGGCCAACGCTGCCTGCGACGCCGTCAAGCCTTCCGGCAGTCCGGCAAGAGGGCATACAGGAAGCGCCAAAGCTGCAAAAAAACACAGCGCGGATGCCAAACACAGCCCCGCAGACATGTGCGGCTGCCGGTTCTCGGGAGAGAGCGTTGCAGGACTGGCATGAGGTCGTGACCGCCAGAGCTGCACGCACAGACAAAGTACTCCAGTCAGCCACGCAACCAATGCACTGCTGTAGGGCAGCATGGCGGGCATCCCAGGGGAAAAGTTTTCGGGCAGACGCACTGCCCCTTGCGTCAGCGCAAACAGCAAAAGCACGTCGCTGATGAGCAGCAGGGGCCAGACAAAAGCCAAGGGCAGGCTTAACAACGCCATTTCACGACTGCCGAAAGCACACAGACGGGACTTCTCGCGCCTGCCTGCCAGCAGCGTCAAGGCAGCAATACATGGCAATGCCAAGGCCGCATGGGCAAAAACCTTCAACATGGCGGCCAGGCACTGCCAAAGGACAATCCACCCGGGAAGTTCATGCATGGGTATTTCTTTCCACTAGACAAAAAGGTGTCACCGGCTTTATCGTCCGTCAAGCGCATCCTTTCCCGTGAAGGTGGGGCAAAATTCGGTTATGATATGGCTTGCCGAAGGGAACATGTCCAGCAAGTCATGTGCTTCCCCAAGCTTCAATTCATCCATGCAGAAGCCCGGTGCAACCGTACAGCCCACCAAACTATAGCTGCTTCCTTGTGCCGGAGTGGCACCGAACCAGGAACCACCGGGAACGCTGTATTGAAGCCTGTGTCCTGCGCTTACGTTTTGGCCGAGGACGATTTCAAACGATGCTCTATCGGGCGTAATCAAGACAAGACGCAGCGGCCCACCAAGGTAGAAATGCCACATCTCGTCTTGGGGTATACAATGCAAACGGGAATATTGACCAGCCTTGAGCAAAAACAAAATGGCTGTGCAGACAGGGCGCTTACTGCCTCCATATTCAGTAAGGACAGATGATGCATAGGTGCGTCGATAAAAACCGCCTTCGGGATGTGGTGTGAGACCGTAGTAGGCAATAATTTCACTATCCGTCATATGCGCACTCTACTGTTCTCAAGCCTATGGTTTACATTGCGGCTGCCTGCCATGCGCAGGATTGCCTGTGGCTTGGAGAGTGTGCTACAGCTTGTGCTGAAACGCAACCTGTATAAAACTCGTTCAAGACTGTTGAAACCATGGAGGCATGGCAATGCTGTATGCGCACACTCTTCCTGGTGCTGCTGAAGATCAATGGCAAACGCTTGAAGAACATTTGTACGCTGTAGCTGAACAGGCACGTCAATTCGCAAACTTTGGTACTCCAGAAACAGCCGAATTGCTGGGAAAAATTCACGACATTGGCAAACAGTCGGACAGTTTTCAAAATCGCTTGCGCGGCAAGGCAGGCAAAGTAGACCACACGTCCGCAGCCTACCTGTATCTGGTGCAAGAGTGGGGGAAGGGTGCATTAGGGCAAGAAGGGCAAAGCTTTGCGCAGCTTTTGGCCTATCCTCTTCTCGGGCATCATGGCGGCATGGCTGATTTTGGCAGTCAGGCCGAGGAAGGAAGCCTGAAGTATCGTATTTCCGGTTCACGTATTCGGTCAGTGCCAGAATGGAAGCGCGCAGAGTCCCTTCCCTTGCCACCTGTAGATGTTTTTTTGAAAGAGCTTACACCCTACATGTGCCAGCAACATCAGGGCAGGATGCAGCTTGATGCTTTTGCCGTGGCTTTGCTCCTACGCATGCTATATTCTTGTCTTGTCGATGCCGATTTTCTGGATACAGAACGATTTTGTTCCCCCGACAAACATGCACTGCGACCGCAGTGGCCAACAGTGGACGAGCTCGTTGACAAATTTTTCCTCTACCTGCGGGACAAGACTTTCCTGCCGGAAGAGACTGTACACGATGTTGCCCTGAGAGCTGGAAGCAGAACACGTTGCGGTACTCCAGAACGGCAGGAGGCCATCCGCGTGGCGCGCGCCTTCATGCTGCAAACCTGTATAGCTGCTGCGTCCCACCGTGCTGGCATTTTTTTGCTCACGATGCCGACAGGAGGCGGCAAAACATTGTCTTCCATGGCCTTTGCCCTGCGTCATGCCAAGGAACACGGCCAACGGCGTATTATCCTCGTGGTTCCCTACACGAGCATCATAGAACAAAATGCCAATGTACTCCGTCAGGCTTTGGGCGAAAATGCTGTCCTGGAGCATCACAGCAACTACAGCTACCCTGAAGAAAATGAGGAAAATGGAGAAGAAATCTCAGGTCTGGCCTATAAGCTGGGAACAGAAAATTGGGATGCCACAGTCATCGTCACAACGTCAGTGCAATTTTTTGAGTCTTTGTTTGACAACCGGCCATCCAGATGTCGCAAACTGCATAATATCGCAAACAGTGTCATCATTTTTGATGAGATTCAAATGCTTCCCATCGCCTATACCAAACCTTGCCTTGCAACCCTGAAACTCCTTGCGCAGAAGTACGGCAGTACCATTGTCCTGTGTTCGGCAACGCAACCCGCCTTGATGCAAACACCGTTTTTGCGCGATGGATTCTCTCCGGAAGACGTGTGCCATATTATCCCCCCCAGTGCTTCGCCACAGCTATTCCGTATTTTTGAACGCGTACGCGTGGAGCAAGGAGGGGAAATGGACGATGACAAAATTGCCGACGTAATGCATGCCGAACATCAGGTGCTTTGCATTGTCAACTCGCGCAAGCATGCCCGCGATCTTTTTGTATGTCTGGGCGATGACGCGGCAAATTTTCATTTGAGTGCGCGTATGACACCAGAACACAGAAGTCGTACCCTTGACGCCATCCGGAAGAGACTTTCAAGCGGGCTTGCCTGTCGGGTCATCAGCACCAGCCTCATTGAATGCGGCGTTGACATCAGCTTCCCCGTTGTCATGCGTGAGAAAAATGGCCTTGATGTTCTCGCACAGTCGGCTGGACGTTGCAATCGCGAAGGCAATGCTGCCTATGGCCGTGTCATTTGCTTTTCTTCAGGTTCTTTACCCAAACGAGCAGCCGAATTGCAACGGCGCTGTCAGGCTTTTTGTGAAGTGGCCTCACAAGAAGACCTCTTCTGTCCAAAAACGGTAGACATGTATTTTACGAAGCTCTACCAAGCATCCCAGGCGCATCTTGATGAAAAGGGCATCCTTGATAAAACTAAAACTAACCCAAAAGATGCTGACGGCATCTGGCAATTTCAATTTGCGACCATAGCTCGGGAGTTCGCATTTATCGAAGATAACACCGTCAACGTCATCATAGAAAAAGGCGAGGCGGTGAAACTTCTTCAACAGAACAAAGGCGATGGTGCGCTTCCACCATCCACCATTCGCCGCCTGCAACGCTTCAGCGTTCAAGTGTACCATCGAGAACTGGAATGCATGATGCAACAAGGTCGCATAGAGAAGCACGGTTTTTTGTATATTCTCAGCGGTGGCGTCGGATACAACGACAAAACAGGTCTTGACGTTACTCTGGAAAATGGAGTGCCCGTGGAAGACCTGCTCTTCTGATTTTTTGCCACAGGATATTTGGGCTGCTCTGCCTGGCATACGGTTGCGGAAAACCGCAAACTAGGCCATCCTCGTATACTGTAGACAGACAGCATTCATAAAATTTCTTTTTTTATTTAAAAAAATCGTGACTTTTTTGCTATTTCTTGTTAAGGATACAAACGACTAACGCGAGGAGCCGACAGTAGTGTGAGACATCGTCAGCTCCTGGATGTCCCAATATTCCGCGAAGGAGACCGTGATGTTAGGAGTCAGGCTCAAAGTCTGGGGAGAATACGCACTCTTCACGCGTCCGGAGAACAAAGCCGAACGCATGAGTTATGACGTGCCAACTCCGTCTGCGGCAAGAGGCATACTGGAATGCATTCATTGGAAACCGGCAATATGTTGGATTGTGGACAAAATTCACGTGTTGAACCCCATCGTTTTTGACGGTTTACGTCGTAACGAGGTGTCAGAGAAAGGACCGACATGGGCAAAGGTACTTACTACAGCCAACAAGGGGACAGCGCTTTCGCTCCTTGTGGAGGAAGCGCGGCAGCAGAGGGCTGCGCTTGTCTTGCGGAAGGTTGCGTATGTCATTGAAGCGCATTTTGAAATGACAGACAAGGCCGGTGCAGACGACAATGAGGGCAAGCATATCGACACGTTTCGCCGCAGGGCGAGAAATGGCGAATGCTTTCAGCAGCCATGTCTTGGCTGTCGGGAATTCGCCGCTTTTTTTTCGCTCCTAGAGCATGAACCACTGCCTATTTCAGCGCTAGTCAACGATGCTCCTCGGGATCTTGGACTCATGCTCTACGACATTGATTTCCAGCGTGGTATGGAACCCATGTTCTATCGCCCCAAGCTGGAAAAGGGTATTATAGATGTGGCCCGCTGGAAGGAGGAGACGTTATGTCGTCGTACCTGAACGAATTGTGCCGTTTCTATGCCCGCATGCAAAACGATCCTTCTTCCCCGATGCCGCATGACGGTATGTCTGCGGAAAACATATCCTTCGTTTTGAATATCGACGAAAATGGTCAATTGTTAAAAGTGGAAGACATACGTGACAGCAAGGGGCGACCAAAACGCATGTTTGTCCCAGCTGCAGCAAAAAGAACTGTCGGCGTCCTTCCCTATTTCCTTTGGGACAATACTGGTTATGTTTTGGGCGTCGATGGGAAAGGAAAGCCCCAAAGGACAGTCCAAACCTTTGACGCCTTTCGAAAGCAGCATGAAGACTTGCTTGCGGATTGTGATGACATCCATGCACGCGCGTTGCTGGCTTTTCTTCATGACTGGAAACCGGAACAATTTAACAATCTGGACAACCGTGATGCCTTGCTGGACAGCAATGTCGTCTTCAGGCTGAACACGGAAAAATGCTTATTCCATGAAGTCAGCGCGCTGAAAGACATCTGGCTCAAGACATTGCACAAAACGCCCGATGTATCTGCCTTGGGTGTCTGCCTGGTCTCAGGACATCTTGAGTCCATAGCCCGCATTCATCCTTCCATAAAGGGCGTTGTCGGCGCTCAGAGCAGCGGAGCAGCACTGGTTTCGTTCAACTGTGCTGCATTCACTTCCTATGGAAAAGAACAGAGTGCAAACTCGCCTGTCTCTGAACATGCTGCCCGCGCCTATACATCGGCCTTGAACTATCTGCTCCAACGCGACCACGAGCAGATGGTGCGCATCGGCGACACTTGTATGGTGTTCTGGGCTGACAAGGCAAGTCCTGCAGAAAAATTGTTCGGCGGTTTCTTTGATTTCCCTCCTGCAGCAGCGAAAGAGCAGGACAATGCCCAGGTACAGCGTCTGCAGGGCATCTTGCAGGCACTACGTCGGGGCGCGTCACTCAATGAGGCAGACAGGGAGCTTGAATCCGGCAGTCGTTTTTATGTGCTGGGCCTTGCCCCCAATGCCGCACGTCTCAGCGTACGTTTTTGGTTGACAGACACACTGGATGTTTTGCTCAGACATGTCAGTAGCTGGTACGAAGATTTGCGCATAGAGAGAAAATTTCCTGACAGTGAACCAGAATTCCCGCCCTTGTGGTTGTTGCTATCTCAGACGGTAGCAGCTCAGGGAAAAATAGAAAATATTCCACCTGGAATCGGCGGTCAGATGATCCGTGCTTTCCTCGGAGGTTCCAAACTGCCGGAAAACGTCTTTGGAACTGTTCTCCAACGCATACACGCCGACAAAGCCGACAAAAAAGTGCAGTATTACCGGGCTGCACTCATCAAGGCGTATCTACGCCGCAATCTCAAAGAGGTTAACGATATGACAACACTGAATACGGAAGAGCAGAGCATGGGCTATCGTTTGGGCAGACTCTTCGCTCTGCTGGATAAAACGCAGCAGGACGCATTGGGTACGGTCAACGCGGGTTTGCGTGAACGCTATATCGGCGCAGCTTCAGCTACGCCGCGACTTGTGTTTCCCATGCTTTTGCGCCTCACGCAGCACCATGTGACCAAGGTCAGGAAGAACAGATTTGAAGGCTTTGAGGTCATGTTCAATAAAACGATAAGTGACATCCTCAATGACATGACCGATTTCCCAGCTACCTTGCCCCTGGCTGAACAGGGACGCTTTATGCTGGGCTACTATCATCAAACCAATGCTTTCTATCAGAAAAAGTCTGATACAACAGAAACAAATGAATAAGGAGGCAGGTCATGTCTGTTCTTAGCCATCGTTATGATTTCGTGCTTTTTTTTGATGTTGAAAATGGCAATCCGAATGGCGATCCAGATGCCGGAAATTTGCCGCGCATAGATCCTGAAACCGGGCATGGGATTGTTACTGATGTCTGTCTGAAGCGCAAGGTGCGCAATTATGTCGAGCTAGCCAAGGAAGGCACAACCGGCTTTCGCATTTATGTGCAGGAAAAGGCAATTTTGAATGAACGCAATGCAGAAGCCTATACCGCACTGAACCTCAAGCAGGAAGCCAAGAAACTTCCCAAAAAAGAAGAAGAAGCCCGTGCCGTTACCCGCTGGATGTGTGAAAATTTTTATGATGTCCGTACCTTTGGCGCTGTCATGAGTACAGAAGTCAACTGCGGTCAAGTTCGTGGCCCTGTTCAATTTACCTTCGCACGCAGCGAAGACCCCATTGTTCCTTCAGAGATCAGCATAACCCGTATGGCTGTCACAAATGTGAAGGATCTCGAGAAGGAACGGACAATGGGACGAAAGTTTATCGTGCCTTACGGCTTGTATCGCATGGAAGGTTTTATTTCCGCTCCTTTAGCCGAAAAAAGCGGATTTTCAGAGGAAGATGTGGAACTTCTGTGGGAAGCACTTGGCAATATGTTCGAACACGATCACTCTGCTGCCCGTCCCAAGATGAGTTCACGCAAACTGTTTGTCTTCAGTCATGAGAAGCGTATGGGGAATGCTCCTGCGCAAACTTTGTTCGATCTCATACAGTGCCGTCGCGTGACAGAAGGCCCGGCGCGTTCTTTTGCTGACTATGAAATTGTTCTGCAGGACAAATGTCCCGATGGCGTAACAAAAATCGAAAGATTTTAAACAGATACTGTTTCTATGGATATCATGCTTTCCGCGTTGCAGCACTATGCCTTTTGTCCGAGGCAGTGCGCGCTTATCCATCTTGAACAAGTGTGGCAGGAAAATAGTCATACCTTGCTCGGCAAGATATTGCACGAGAAAGCTCACAATGGCAGCAGACGCATGCGCGAAGGCGTGAAGATTGTCACTGATCTTGAATTGCATTCAATCCGACTTGGACTCCACGGCAGAGCTGATGTCGTGGAGTTCCATCAATCGGATGCCGATTGGAAACCATATCCTGTGGAATACAAGAAAGGCCCCTTGCGCAAAAATTTTGAACCGGACACGATTCAACTTTGTGCCCAAGCCATGTGTCTTGAAGAAATGCTTGATGTACATATACAAGAAGGCGCGATCTTCTATGGCGAAGCTAAAAGACGGCATGTCGTGATTTTGGATAAAGTCCTGCGAAGGCGGACGGAAGAAATCATTCGTGCAGTCAGACAAATGTTAGAAAACGGTCGGACACCTCCTCCGACGCGTATGCCTCAGTGCAATTCCTGTTCGCTTAAGGAGTTGTGTTTGCCAGATATTATCCATCTGAAGGCTTCTTCTTATATCAAAGCGCTTTGTGAGGAAGAGCAATGAAGCGCCATTTGAATACACTGTTTGTCACTACACAAGATACATGGCTATCCAAAGAAGGAGAATGTGTAGAACTTCGACATGACGGGAAGACATTGGGTAAAATTCCGATGCATACATTGCAATCTATTGTCTGCTTTGGCCATATCGCTTGCAGCCAATATCTGCTGGAACATTGCGCCGAACTCGGGCTCACGGTATCCTGGTTTACAGAATACGGACGTTTTATGGCGTCCATGCAAGGTCCGACAAAAGGAAATGTTTTGCTGCGACGAGCGCAATATCGAAGTGCTGACTCATTGGAAGACTCAGCAAAACTTGCCCGTTTTTTCGTCATGGGCAAGGTTAGCAACTGTCGCACCGTCATTCTTCGACAGGCTCGAAATTCTGACGAGCAAGGACTGGAAGAAGCAGCAAAAAAGCTTGGCAGAATCCTGAAATCTCTTATTTTACAGCAAGACATCAATACTGTCAGAGGCATGGAGGGCGATGCTGCTCATATTTATTTTGCTGTATTTCCCTTGCTTATCAAGAAAGAATTTCGACAAAACATGCTTTTTTCAGGACGAACGCGCAAGCCACCTCGAGACGAAGTAAATTGCCTGCTTTCTTTTTTTTATTCCTTGTTGGCCAATGATGTACGTAGCGCCTTGGAAGGTGTTGGACTGGATCCAGCTGTCGGCTTTTTGCATAGAGAACGTCCAGGAAGGCCCAGCCTTGCCCTGGACATGATGGAAGAATTCAGGCCGTATTTGGCAGATAGGCTTGCTCTGACCCTCATCAATCGCCAGCAAATAGGATCGTCGGATTTTATCCGTACAGAAGTAGGCGGTTTTATTTTGAAGGACAAGGCGCGAAAAGAAGTGCTTACTGCATGGCAAGAAAGGAAACGTGAGGAAGTGGAACATCCGTTTCTGAAAGAAAAAATGACTGTTGGCATGATGTGTCACATACAGGCAAGGCTTCTAGCTCGATATCTACGAGGAGATCTGGATGCCTATCCACCCTTTGCTATGAGGTAAACTATGTTGGTTCTCGTAAGCTATGATGTCAATACAGAAGATGCTGCCGGACGACGCAGACTCAGGCATATCGCCAAATTGTGTACCAGTTGGGGACAGCGTGTACAGTTTTCAGTGTTTGAATGCCTTGTAGACAATGCCCAGTGGTTGAAGTTTCGAAATGCACTCGTAAAAGAAATTGATGAAGAAAAAGATAGCGTGCGTTTCTATATGCTGGGAAACAAATGGCGAGGACGTGTCGAGCATGTCGGGGCAAAGCCTTCATATGACCCAGAAGGAACACTGATTTTTTGATGCGAGAACCAGGAGCGTACAGGCTAAATCCAGTAGGTTCTCGATTATATAACATATTGAAATAAAAACATAATTTTTTTAGCAGTGATAGATGACTTGCTTTTTTGTTTTAAAAAACGTAGGTTCTCAACAGGTTCTCGAAAACGTCAGCGTAACATCGGAGAATGTTTGACGTTTGAGACCAAACAGTCGCGCCCCACGCGGGCGCGTGGATTGAAACGAGCAATGGTATCATTGGCAGCGCACAAATTGTGTCGCGCCCCACGCGGGCGCGTGGATTGAAACCCGTATCTGCTCCACCGAGAGCCCATTCATGGGGGCGCGCCCCACGCGGGCGCGTGGATTGTAACACCTACGGCGGGAGCACC
>JAFTCE010000147.1 GCA_017454855.1 Desulfovibrio sp. | reverse complement strand
TCTCCATGTCGCGGGCAACAGCCAGATTATCCAGACGCCGTGTGCTATCTTCGGCAGTGTCCAGCCTGCCAGCTCCTTGCTCTCCTACAAACTGCCACAGCACATTCTGCCTAAGTTGATCCACAAGGCCGGACTCAAACTCATCATGCGGGCTAAAAATCTTTTCCGCGAAAGCGTCAGCATCAATCTCCCCTGCGGGTAGATCGTAGCCGCCGCGCTCTTCACGCTCAAAGTTCTGGGCAAGCACATCAATAGGAAGTCCTTCGCCCTTCTTGGCAAAGAAGCCGGGGCCGAACTGCTGCCGCAACTCATTGTACCGCTGCATGCCATACAAGTGTTGCACGCTCTCAGGGTTTATCCGGCCATAAGCAAAGCCAAACTCTGGCTGCAATGCGCGTCGCCTTTTGGTGGCACTCATGCCCTTTTTAATGCCCATATCCTGCAGCATGGCCGCCATGTCACGATTCTCAAACAGCCCCTCTAGACCGCCCTGGGCAAGCCGAGTAAACTCCTCCTGCGTCATGCCGTAGTACCCGGCAAAACGCTCCTGCAGATACTGCTGCGGCGTCATACCGAACACAGGAGCCATACGCTCTGCATTGGCCGCCAGCACAAGGCCATAGGCGTTGGCCTGATTTTCGCTGTATCCTGCGTCCCGCAGTTGCTCCACATAAGGGGCGGCTATCCCCATCCGCTGCACGAAACGTGTTTGCGCCGCATCCACTTCCTCGGCCACAGGAGCAAGTAGGTCGTCCAGATAGGCAAGGCGGGCCTCGGCGTCCTGATTCATTGCCGCCAGTTCTTCCAGTTCCGCATCTGTCGGCATGGCCGGAGAAAGCCGTATGTCTTCCCGCAGTGCCGCATAGCGTTCAGGGTCTTTCAGTATATGTGTGGAGGCTTTGGAGAACGGCACGGCAACGTCAGTGCCCAGCGTTAGGTTTTCCTGCAGACTCTCAGGCGTAATACCCATTTCCGCAGCTGCAGCCATAAGAGCCGGGTCTTCACTCTGGAAAAATACCTGCTGCACGATTTCAGGAGTTAGGTAAAGTGTTTCCGGCGTCACGCCATTGTCGGAAAGATGTTGTATAAGTGCCTCGCCAGTATCCCCCATATTCTGCATGACCGGCGACGACTGCACGGCCTGCGCCACTGTATCCACGATACGCTTCTGGTTGTCGGCAAGGGAGGCAAGCTGGTCCTCCCGCTGGTTGTTCCTGGTATAATTATGGACGCCACGGACAATGCCCCCAGCGCCGCCGAGAAGTGCCACGCTTTCCAGCGTCTGCGTTGTTGTTTCCCATAGCCTGCCAGCTATCTCGCCTACAGTTGCCGGCGCTTTTACTCCGCCGGCAAATCTGCGGCCCACATCCTCGGCAACAATGTCCACAACGTCTTGCAGGTTTTCCGTAGCAACCTCGCCTGCAATGCCACGCAATGCCGTTACCGCACCGCTGCCGATGGCCGACAATAAAGAGGGGTTGCGTTCCAGGGCTTTTAATGCCGCGCCCGCAGCCTCCTGTGTCAGAAAATTTTCTGCGCCGGGGAATATCTTGCCAATCTGTTTCAGTCCCACATATTCCAGCGCTCCCTTGAAGCCGCCGGCAGCAATGGCCAGCACACGCGCCGTATCTTCGGGGGCACCCATATCCATGAGGGTAAGGAAGGTCTGCCCACCTTCCTGCCGCATCATGTCGTTGACAAAGCCCGTCTGCGCTACTGCCCCCATGCCAGTTAACCCGCCGGCAATGGCACCAGGCACAGCGCCCACACCACCAACAGCGCTCCCAATGCCAGCGCCCACCATAGCCCCGCCGGCAAGCCCCTCCTTGCCGTAGCGCCCCAGCATGCCGGCAGCGCCAGCGAGCCCCCCATAAAGAGGTGTCCCGACGGATTCCACCGTGCCGCGCACCATGCGTTCCAGCAAGCCCATGCCGTCGCGTCGGCCTTGGTAATACGCCTGTGCATCGCGCAGCACATCCAGCCTGTGGCGCTCGTCCTCAGTAATGCCGCCGGCCATCCATTTGTTGGCCAGATCGCCAATCTCGCGCGACATCATGCCAGTATTCCAGGCATTGCGTGCAGCGGCAATGTACCCGCTATTAAAAAAGCCGCCACCATCGGCGTTCAACTGTTTTTCAAGGATGGAAAGCTGCTCGTCACCTGTGAGCGCAAGGCGTTCCAACGTATCCGTCTCGCGAAGAAATGCAGTTGTTTGGGGAATGTCCCTGGCATTGTCCGCAAAAGAGCGCAGCATGCCCGCATACGTGTCGGATTCTATTTTTTTGCGAGCAAAGGCCGGGTCGCTGTCCACGACATAAAAAGACAGCCCAGATTGTTCCGCGAGGCTCTTTGTCTCATACAGGTCTGTTTTGAGGCTGTTTCTAAGCGTGTGCAGCGTTTGCGATACATCGTCAATTTCTTCCTGCGCTGTATCACGCCACGCAGCAAGCGTGCCCATCACAGCCTCCTGGGGCAGTTCCAAGCCAACAGGTTTGGAGCCGTCATGCGTCGTTATGTCCAGCGGTTCAATATCGCCCAGGTCGGTTATAGCATCAGGGTCTATGTCGTCTGCGGCGGAAACGTCCGGCAACGCAGCTGGTGTCTTGACGATTTCTTGGGTTGGCTCGTCACTGATGCCCATTTTGGCTTTGTAACCACTGCGGAACGCATCAAGATCAATGTGCTGACTCATTGCCCGCCCCCTTTCTCATCTCACGGAGCTGCCTGTACGCACTAGAAAGCTGTTTGTCAGTGTACCTACTGCCCCTGCCCTCCGGCTCTTCGCCTATAGCTTTCAGCATTTCTACAGCCTCAATACGCTCCGGACTTCCCTGGGCTGGCCGTGCGTCGTCATACCTGTCCAGCACGCTGCCTTCCAGGCCCTGTATCGTGTCCACATCACTATTAAAGAAGCCCTTTTCAAGCGTCACCTGCTTGAAGAAATCTTCCGCCTCCTTGCGCAACCGTGCATAATCCTTTTTCTCGTCAGCATCTGTCTGCGAAAGAAAGCGTGTCCACAGCGCAGCCTTGTTGGCCACACCCAATTCCTTGGCGTGGTTCTTGTTAGATTTTTCCGCGAGCCAAGAATTTGCCACGTCGTCAAACGCTGTTTTGATTGCTGGCAGGGCATTGCGGTACGCATTATTCACAAACCGCTGTGCCGTCTTCGCCGTAATGCGTGAGCCATATTCCGCCTTCACGGAAACATCCTCTCCGTTTGCCAGGCGTTCTGTAATTTCCTGCACGGCGTATGGATCGTCTTTTAGGCTGGGATTGCGCAGATTATGAGCTACCCTGTAAAAGTCTGGCCTGTCCTCCAAGGGCAAGGCAAGCGCCAGCTCCTGCATTTTCTTCCAGCTTTCGGCGGGCGGCATATCAGCGAATCCTTCCATCTGCCTATACAGTCCTTGAAGCCGCTCTTTCTTTTCCAGATTTTTTGCGGACTCCTGCGCCGCAGCGTCGTGCATGATACCCTGCCTGCATGCGTCGTAGACTTCACGCATGTCAGGATTCCCGCCATACATTTCATTCAGCTTTGCCAGCCTGTCCGTTGCAGTCATGCCCATGGTGGACGTGAGAAAATTGTCCGTGGCTATCCGCTTGCCCTTGGTTTTTATCATGTTGTCCAGCGCCATGGCTTTGGCCGGCGAAATTACACCGCCGTTGTAGGATGGCGAAGCGTCTGCAGCCCTAGGTTGCTGTCTGCCGTTCAACATGCCCAAAATCACGCCACGTTCGCCCAAGAAGCGAGCTTTTACAGCATCCTGCACCTCTGTCGTAGACGAGCCAAAATTGCCGCCACGGGCCGAATATGTGGCATTTACCATATCTGCATCAGACATGCCTGGCTTCCAGATACGGTTAAGTATCCGTGCGCCGCCAGCACCGCCGTGTTGCACAGCCGTAGACCATGCCATTTCCTGTAGGGCGGGATTGGCCTCAATCTGATTGCGCTGCTCGGGGGAGAGTTTTTGCAGCATGGGTCCATAGTGTTTTGCCTGAATATATTCCCGCTGAGATGTTTCAAACAGTTCCGGGTTGGCTGCTGCTTCTTTTTTGTAGGCGTCAACAGCGGCACCCTTGCGACTGCCCGTATTGGCCTCACCTGCAGCACGAATGGCCCTCGCCGCGTTTGCGCCAGCTTCACCCTTCGTTGCCAAGTGGTCCAGCCATTCATTGAAACTACCCTGCCTGGAAGACAGCTGCCACTTGCCGTAGCTGGTGCCACCGTTTTTGTCATAGCCTATGGCATTGATTCCGTCGCTGCCACTCTCATACTGCGCCGTGGTATTGCCGATACCTGGCCGCACCTGCACGCTCCCGCCAGTCTGTGCGCCGCCGCCAAACCGCTGTAGTGCGGCCTCTGCTCCGGCAATATCGCCACGGGCAAGAACGTTGCTAACGACAGACTCGGCGACGTCGCCCACCAGCTTGCGACGGAAGGCGAAGCTGTCCTGCCCGGGGTTGGCGCGCCTCCACGACTCCTCCAGCTGGTTTATATTCATTTCGTGGCGGGCCGTGTTGTATGGGTCTTGCGCCACGTCGTCGGCAATAAGCGCCGCCTGTGTCTGCAGCCGGTTATTGTCCCAGACTGCCGTTTGCTGCTTCTGCCAACGCGCCCCGTCATCTATGGCATAGAGTCTGCCAAGCTCCAGCTTACGCCCCAGATAGTGCTGTGCGCCGCCAGATAGCTTATCGCCGTATCGCTGGTTTATATCCTGCGCGATGGTCGCCCACTGCTGCTCATACGCCTGCTGGGCCTCCAGGGCATCCCGCCCCTGATTATTGCGCTGGTATTCTGCAGACCACTTGGCCATTTGTGTACGGGCATCCAGATAGGCGTCCTCAATCAGCGATGCCTGCCGCTTGTCATCCCAGCGCACATAGGCTTTGCCCAGTGTCGCGCCAAGGTCGGCCAAACCTTTGACTATTTCAGCACCTTCGCTGTGTATTTGCGGCACATGGCTGACATTGGGCATCTGCGGCAAATTGACGCTGGCTGGCCCTGCCTGAGAGCGAAAGTATATTTGGCGTGCCATACTATCCCCTTATCCGTTCAACGGCAGTGGTGTAGATGTTACCTTGTGCCTCGTAACGCTAAACAGATCGCTGGTTGTCCACGAATTGCTTATTGCCCCGTTCGCCCCCTGGGTAGCCTGCGTAGCTCCTGCCCCCATGCCGGCAAACAGGCTTCTGGCATAACTGGAGCCAAAGGACATGGCACCGGCTACAGCCCCCTTGAGCAGTGACGTGCCAAGGCTCCCCGCAGAGCTCTTCAGGTATGAGCCCTGGGCGTCGTACACGTCCGCCTGATAGTTGGCCATCTTAACCTGCTCGTTGGTCTCCCACTTCTTCAATGCGGCCTCGTAGGCGTTCTCCTGCACTTCCGAAGCAAAACGCTCTATGTTTCCTAGCGACACGTCCATGGCTGATCCGCTCGACATGTCCACATTTCCTGCAGCCAGTAAGGAGCGGTTGTGCCCCTGCGCCTGCTCAAACTCACGCCGCAACTGAGAGCGCTGCCGCTCTATCTGGCGGCGCTCCATGTCGCCTTTCTGCTGCATAAGCTGCGCCTGCTGCCGCTGTGCCTGAGCCTGCGCCTCCATGGCGTTTCCCTGTGCCTGCCGCTGCATGCGCTGCTGTTCGGAACTCATTACCGTGGATACCGCAGTTAGTACGGCGGTTGCCGCCATTGCCCACATCGCCATGACGTGCTGCCCTCCTAGTAGTACAGCGCACCGCTACCGTGACTACGCCCGGCGCGGGATATGTCACTCACAAGCAGGTTGCGTCGCTGCATGTTGTTCAGTCGTCGCACATCGTCTTCCATTTTGAAGGTCTGCTGGTCTTGCGCCATGCCTTCAGCAGCACCAAGAATCTGCTTTGTACTTTGCATGGCGCTCATACCCATACTTACCCATTGTGCCATCACTTCTGCCCTCCGGCCATGTCGGCCAGTTCCACGGTTGTCACAATACCCAGCACGGTCACGGGATCCGGGCCGTCAAAGATCAATTCAAGCCGGTCATTTTCCCGCCAGCCGGAAGCCAGAGGCAACGCCCAATCTGCATGGGTTTCTGTGTATTCAGCGCCGCGTACCGGAACTTGCATTTCCTTGCTTGTGCCCACACGGGCCGCAAAGGGCATTGAGCGGATTACACGCGCCTTGACCGCGTTAATCTTGCGTACATGCAGGAAGGTAGAACCATTTTGTAGGCTCGTTTCCGGCAGGCAGGGGATGCAACGCGCTTCAAATGTGGCCAGGTTGCGTCCGTCAAGGTGCATCTGCGTGTCCGGTACGCCTCCCAGGAAGAAAGGCCGCATCCGCTCCACATAGCGCATGCCCCCGCGTTCCACGAGCAACCATATCTGCGTATTTCCGTCTTCACCTGGTATGGCGGTAATATCTATCACCTTGCCGTCGGTGACATGCCTGTGCCAGCCCATGACATCGTGTTCCTTCATGTAGGTGATGCCAGCCAGCGTGCCATCATCCAGCACACACCAAATGATGCCGTAGGGCTCTGCCTGCCATGCCCAATGCACGATGGAATGCTGCTGCAAGACATGCCTTGCCAGAATCCCCAGATCACCGCTCTCGTACTTGTCGCTGGTGAAGCTGTACTGAAACTCCCGCACCACGCGGCCTCCGCGCTGCATGTACACAAGATTGCCCCCTGCCCGTATGGCTGGCATGGAGTTGGACTGACTGCCGTGTTGCGTCTGCGGCTGAAAGCTCAAATCCGAAGGCGTGATGGCGGCGTCTTCTGTGCCGCGCAAGATCCACTCCCCGCCCGTGGTGCCCACGGCCAGTACATTACGGTCAGATTGGCACCATACAATACGGTTGGCCTGGTTGGCCGCCAATGTAACCTCTATGCCGTCGTCGTCTTCCGGCGGCACGGAAGCTGACAGGTTCTCATAATTACCGGCCTGCGAAAGCCAGATGGTCAGGGGGTGGTTATCCGTGCTGGCAAAGCCGAGTCTCTGCTGGTGCAGGAACACTACCGACGGATAATTGCCGTTGCCCTGAAATGGATCTTTTGCCTTTGGCGGTGTATCTTCTGTGTCTGGAGTGATATTGTTATCCGTATACGTCGTGTCTTCCGTAAGCCCTATGAAGCCAAAAACGCCTGCCTCTTTCTTGTACACATGGTACTCGCTGGCACCGGAAACGCCGTTCCATGTGATATGTACACCGTACCCGTCGGTTAAGGGATATGTCTTGATGTGGCTGTTTTCTGTCCATGTGGAAGGCAAACTCTCTTCGCCCGTTTCCGCGTCTATGGCTGTCACCACATAGTCGTACCAGACTTGCGCTTTTCTCCTGTCGCTGTCAGAAAGTTCGCCGTCGGTTGTCAGGCGGACATTTGTCGGCGCGGCAATGGACGGCAGCAAATTGAGCCTTTCATAACGCCAGTCCTGATCACCGTAACGCATGATCTTGCCTGGCCTGTATTTGCGGTGGACAATGTATACCACGTCCGCAGACTGCGCGATCTGAATGCCGTCCAGATCCTGCCCGTTATATCCCCAGAGTGCATTTGTCTCTATATGCGGATTGTAGTACGAGCCGTCCGGGAACCAGATACGCAACTGTGCCCTGCCTGTGGGACCTGCTGCATAAAACTCTAATACCCGGCTTTCATTGGCCGAGAACACAAAGGGGAACAACCGCCCGATTGTGGCTGTGCTGCCGCCTATGCCGGCATCACCCGTATAAAGCATGCCGGGCCTCTTGGTGATACCGCCCTGGGGCATGGGCACCATGTTCAACAACTTTTCACACCCGGTCTGGTATCTTGGCTGGTCGAAGCGGGCCAGCATTTCGGGCGATATTTCGCCACCATTGAGCGCATTGTGTGCGGCATAAAAAGCACCGTTTTGCGTACTTACCTGTGCCAGTTTGTCAATCTGTGGTGCTGTCTCCTCGTTGATGTTTGAGGGAGACGGGCGCTTAAATTCTGACAGTCCTACGCCTGCCTGCTTAATCTGTGTCTGCATTTCCCCCAGCATTCTGACGCCCTGCTCAACGCGTGGATTATCCATGGCAGAGCCGGTAGGACGACGGAAGGGGGATTGGCCAACGCTCCCCTGTTCGATTTTGCCGAGGCCTTCCATGGCACTGCGCACGGCAGGATTATCCATGGCAGAGCCGGTAGGACGACGGAAGGGGGATTGGCCAACGTCCTGTGCATGCTTGCTGGCTTCCTCGACCTGTTGCGCCAAAGCAGACAGTGCAGCCTGCACCTTGGCATTGCCAAGGGCAGAGCCGTTGCTGCGTATAAAAGGCGAATGCCCAGGCGCTCCATCCTGCCCTTGCTCCACCAGACGGGCAAGCCCCTGCAGCGCTTCCTGGTATGCCGGGCTGTTAAAAGCGCTGCCCGCAGGGGCTACGGGCCGCCGTATCCTGCGTGCCGCCATGATTACTGCCCAGCCCGTGCCATGAGAATACTTTCATCCAGCGGTACGCGTTCGTTGGTTTCCGTGCTGTCAATGGACTGTGCCTGCGCCAGAGACAACTGGTACATCTGCAAGAGCCCCGGTGTCATGGTGGCCGTCTGTGCCGAGAGGTTGGCAATTTCCGCCGCAATCTTGCAGGACACAGCGTCACAGAAATCGTCCGGCCAGTTGGTTGGGTTGAGCTCGATCATAACGTAACGGATGTTACATGGGTCCACATTGGCGTAGAGCAGCTTGCCAGACACTACAAAACGCCCCTTGGGAGCCCGCAAATCGTTATGTTGGCGCACATCCACCACACGCAGGCAGTCCGTGGGTAGCGAATACGAAAAATTAAATCCGTGGGCCGGTGCATTGGTATTCTTCGTCAGCACGGCAAACTTCGTGGCAAAGCTCCAGGGGAAAGAACGTAATGCCTGCTTGGCGATGGTTTCAAATACCACCGTAGCGTTCCAGTCCTCTTCCCTTTCAGCCGCTGCCAGTGGCAGGCCAACTTTCATAAGGGCATTGTTGATTATCTCAAGTCTGGTACTCATTGCTGTTCTCCTTGGACTGTATCGGTAACTGATTGCGCGGCGCTGGCCATGTCAGCCACGCCCTTGGCGGCTGTAGCCGCTGTCTGTGCCTGCTGCGCCAAAAACGCCTGTTCCTGCATGGCGGCCTGCTGTTGCGCCCGCTGTTGTCTGATCTGAGCCACATCGGCATCCGCACGAATGATCTTGCCGGGCACGCCAAGGCCGGTAGCCAGCTCGTCCACGGCTTGGTCAAGGTCTATCTTGTCCAGAATTTCGGGATTGAGCTGTGCCAGCATGGCCACATCCTGTAGCAGTGCCCGCGTGGTCTCCGCGCCTGTCTGACGCAGTGCGTTTGCCATAGGAGACACAAACTCCATCTTCAACAGCAGAGGATAACCCTGCAGTGCCGTTGGCGGGGGCGGCAAGAGCGCAGCCCTGTCCAGTGTGGCCGCCGTGCGCTCCAGTAGCGGCGTGAGCACGTTGGGTTCATACGCTGATATGACAGGTCCCAGCTGCTGCAGCGCCTCCCGCTTGCGCTCCAGAAACTCCGTAGCGCTCATGTCCTTGGGCCGCTGATCCAGCGGCATAGAAGCAAAAATGGTGGCCATAAGCTCTTTTTCCAGCCGCAGACCTAGATTGTTGAGTTCTTCCATAAGATGCGGCATGGACTGCGCTATGGGCCCCATGTCATAAATGGGTGTCAAAAGTGCATTCTGCTCAACGTAGTTGATGCTGCCCGGTTCCAGCCGGATATTGTCTTTTAGTCGGCTGGTGACCTGTAAAGGCGGACGAATCATCTGTCCCAGCCGTTCCATTTTGTTATGCTCCAGAAAATCCACCTGTCGAGAATCAGGCAAGGCTTCGTCTCCGGGCCCCGTGCCATAGAGCGTCTGGCCTTCATGCCACGCAGCGAAGAAGTACGGCATTTCGTTGAAACCTCCCTCATGTATAAAATCTTCGCCGCCTTCTTCCCAGAAAAACGACTCCCAGGGCATATTCTTCTTGTCCAGCTTGCCGGGGTCGCGCAGGTCGCGCCGCCGCACACAATGCGTCACGCGGATCACATCATAAGGGTTTTTCTCCAGCTTTTGCTTTGTACCTTCACTGAGCGCATCCCTGCCGAACTGTTGCGCCATGCGTGCCGGTGTCCAGGCCATGGTGCGTGTTACCGCATCCAACCTGCCGTCTGCATCCAACGCAATGCAGAAAGTGCCTACCTGCACGCACTCAAAACGCAGCACAGAAACGGGAGACATTTCACTGTACAATAACGCACAGCCAGCCCAGAGCAGATCCGTATTAAAGGCCTGTATGGCCTGATAGAATCCACCATCGGCAAGCACACTTTTCATACGGCGGTCAACTTCGTCCAACCACACACGAGCGCCGGAGGTCTCCACCATTTCAGACTCGTCAAAATCCGGCTTGAACCAGCTGATATTGCGCGGCGTCATGCCGCTGGTGATGCCCGACGCGGCGCGTAACAAGGCCTGTGTGGTGGTGGAAAGGAAAGCGTTTTTGTTGCGGCGTGTACCGCGCTGTGCCAGATCCTCACCAGAAAACAGACCACGGTACGGACATATCCAGCGTGCAAGCTCCAGCCATTCCTTTTCTCGGGGCGTTCTCGCACTTTCCAGATGAGACGCGAACGCCCGAACGTCATCAAACTTCTTCATGGCTACACCCTGCCCAGCAAGCCGCCACTGCGGCTGCCCCCAGTCGTACCCAGAGGCGAGGTGAGCAATGTGCCGCTCATGCCACGCCGCGCACGGATACGCCGCCGTTCTTCTTCTCGCACAGCCTTACCCACAGGCTCCTTCTCTTCAGAAGACGGCATAGGTTCGACTTCCGGTACTTCAGGAGCATCGTATCCACCACCGCCAAACAAACTGCCCATAATTACCACCTCGCTCTATATCATTGACGCCACCACCGGACGCGTGGCTGTATCGAGTCGCTGCGCCATCATCTCCAGATCACCAACCAGCGCATACGCCTCGCGCATGGGCATGGAGTTCTTCAGCCCCTCCAGCCGTATCCACCAATGGTTTTTCCAGCAGTCCCGTGCAGATACCTGCCCCCCTGGGCCAGCCATCAGGCCACGACACACACCCGGCAAATACGTTATGGGACGCAATAATGCCTGCAATCCGTATTCGTTCACAGCGTTGCCTACATGATTGCATATATCGCGCACAAACTGCCCCAGAGGCCGCCAAAAACTGTCCTGCCAGAACACACAGTTCAATGCGTAGATACGCCCGCCAGAGTGCGCCCAAGCCCCAAAGTTGCGGGTATCGAAACGGGAAGGGTCGCCCCAGTTACGTATCACACACTCCTCCATCTCCACCTCCATGCCGTCCTGTACTTCGGGAAAACGGCGTCCACCGTCCTCCAACAGGCAGTTGTAGAACTGCACGCGCTTGCCCGTTTCCACGTCCACCTTGTTCTTGTCCCCACTGCCACAGAGTATCAATTTGCCAGCACCACGTATCCAACAGCGGGTGAAGGATGCACTGGCCCCGTAGGTTATGCCGCAGCATTCGTCGATTTCGTCCAAATCAAGGTCGGAGAGGTCAACGATACAATCGGTCACCTCATAATGAGCAGGCCTGAACAGACCAAGGCCGTCGTCTATGGTGTAGCCAGCTCCGAGCTGACCGGGGTGAGTAATGCGTTTATTGGTGATGGTTGGCATGGGCTATCTCGCTTACTCTACCGCTCGTCTGCTTGGTGCTACTCGAACAGACGGGCGGCATTGGAGGTTAGCGGAAAGCAATGGCTCAAAACTCCCCGCTAAAATATTGTGTTACGCCAGCTTGGCTTCCAACGCAGCAAGCCTTGCTTCCATCCTGTCAGCCCTGCGCCGCTGGTAGGCGGCCTCTACACATAGAGCTTCTTCATAACGCAGTGAGTACAGATCACCTGCATCACGGTGATGATGCTCCACATGGGATACTTCAGGCTCGATCACATGTTCTTCCTCATGGGAAACTTCAGGAGAGACTTCGTAGGTTTCCTCGTAGGTTTCTGCTGGATGCTGTACGCCTTCCTCATCTGTATATGCTGGGGAAATTTCCACTGTACGGGTAGCGTAGACAGATTCTTTGTCCACCACCTTCACAGTCTCGGTGACAGCTTCCTTGTCAACTATGGTTTCATCCCAATCTTCAGCTTCCCAACTGTCATGGCAAAGCAAACCATAACGAGTGGCATCCAGTCCGTGCTTCTGGAAAACCTCAAGAATGCGCTGTGCCACAAGGCCTGTGTGCAGACGGGCATTATTACCTTTTTCTGCAACGGCATCATTGAAACGGAACTGCTGCCAGTTTACTTCACCCCATGCGTCAAGCACTGCGTCAGGAAGAGAGGTAATGTTGGATTTTACACGTTCGTCGGACGTGTTAATTGCGGACGTAGCTGAATAAACTTCTTGCCAACGATTAGATGCTATACCAAGTGGAACATAATTATCTGCAGCTGGATGAATAAGAGGCGTGATAAACCGCACTCCATAATTACCGCTACTATTTGGCATAGTAATTAATGTAACAGCTCCACTTTGATTACCTGTTTCTGCTGAAGCAGAAAGACCTAATGTGGCTCTACGTGTATTATCAGTAAACGCGGTAAAATATAAGCTTCCAAACAGTGCCGAATTTTTATCAAAGACCTGTAAACCCTGATATATATTTGATGCTATAGTTGCTCCATCAGTATAGTTACTCATCCGTTCTCTGATACTAACACCACCATCTATAAATGTCTTTTCCCCAGCAATCTCCTGATTCCCGCTTGTCAGCACCACACCTTGCGGGGGGATACCATTGACAGAGTAATTACCAGAACCAGCAGTACCAGGAATAGCAGAGGGGAAATTAAACTGATATGTATCTATTTCAGTAAATCCATGAAATAGATATTTAAGACCACTGAATGTACCGTTTATTGGTACATTTCCACCAAAGTAAAATCCATTATTAGAACCAGTATATGTATGCAAAAATGCACTGTTTGTTAGCCCATCTTCTAATGTTATTTCCGCAGCATTGTTTCCGCCAAAAAATTGCCAAACGGAATTATAGCTGCGAAAAATTGGTTCTGTATTTCCTTGTATATATTTAACAACCATTGGGCTAAAAAAGCGAACATAACTATTAGTCGCTTCAAAGATTCCAAATTTTAATCCTGCTGACTGTCCATACACATAAGTATCTCTCAACTTAATTCTATCAACATCTATATATCCAAGAACTAATTCATCACAACCGTTAATGTTTAAGCCAGTGAAATGAGGGAATGTATCATTAGCATTATGTGTGAAATTAGTGATAGTAAT
>JAFTCE010000146.1 GCA_017454855.1 Desulfovibrio sp. | reverse complement strand
TGGCTGTCTGGGCTATGTCGGTCTCCACGGGCGTACTGTGTACCTACCTCGCATTTATCTGCTACGGTCTTGCGCTGCAGCGCATCAGCCTTGTGCAGGCCGTCGTGACGTCGGAATTAGAACCCGTCTTGTCCATGCTTTGGGTCTGGCTGGCGTTTGATGAAAGTTTCGGCATTCTTGGCTGGCTTGGCAGCGCTTGCATTGTTTTTTCTGTGTTTGCGCTCTCCGTGGCGCGCTCAGGGTGACTCCATGCGGAAAAAACCTTCTACGTTTGCGCCCTGGAAACCATGACTGCTTATTTGCCCGTGCTGCCATAGCCGCCTGTGCCGCGTTCGCTCGATGGCAGCTCGTCGGTTTCCACAAAGAGGGCAGTGACAACCGGCGCTATCACGCCCTGCGCAATGCGTTCGCCTTTTTCTACTGTGAAAGGCGCGTTGGAGAGATTGCGGACGACAATGCCCACTTCGCCGCGGTAGCCCGCATCAATGGTTCCCGGGGCATTGGGGATAATGAGCGGGGTATGCAGTCCCGCGCTGGAACGCAGGCGTACCTGCATTTCATATCCTTCCGGGATGGCAAAGGCCAGGCCCGTGGGGATGATGGCCGTGCCGTGGGGCGGTACCGTCGTGCGCTGCGAAACATAGAGGTCAAAGCCGGCATCCCCGTTGTTTTTGTACGATGGCGTGCTGGCTTCGCCGTTGAGCTTTTGGATGAGGATTTGTTGGTTCATGGCGGTTTCCTCTCTGGCCTGGGCGTGTTGTTACACGAAAAGATACACCCACGCCAAATACATCATAGATGGAAAAATCTATGGCAAAGTCAGAATCTAGAAGTACTGGCGTCAATTTGCAAGGAAATGTTTTGGAAGGAATGCACATGGAAGTGTACGAAGTATTTTTGAGTATCAGTCGAAATGCGGAGATCGTGCGGGTATTAGGAACAGCAGCTTGCCCAGGAGAGCATCATGGAAGAGGGAAACAGCACGCTTTTGCCCTGTCCCTATTGCGGCAATAAGGAAACGTATTTGGCCATTCGCGGTGACAGAAACGGCTTCAGCGTTCTTTGTGAATCGTGCGGGCTTACCGGGCCCTGCCATAGGCAGCAGGGCAAGGCCGCAGAGGCATGGAATGCCATACGCATCAAGAAAGAGAAAGGCATCTTCGGCTTTTGGGAACAAATGCTGAAAAAGCGCGTCCAGTAGCGGAAAAAAAAGCCGGGGACAGGCCCCGGCCACAGAGGACATATTTCTCAGCTTATCCCCAGACGGAGAGACCGATACGATAGGCAATGAGCGCCACTCCATAAGCAATGGCTGTATTGAAGAGCATGCTGAAGGCAAGCCATTTCCAGCCGCCTGCTTCCTGCTTGATGACAACCAGGGCCACAAAGCAGGGGGAGTAGAGCAACACGAAGAGCATGAGCGACAGCGCCGTAGCCTTGGACCAGTTGGGGGCTGCCTTCAGACGATCGCCCAGAGACTTGGTTTCTTCTTCGCCTTCAGGATCCACCTCACCCAGAGACCAGGCCGTGCCCAGGGTGCCCACAACGGCCTCCTTGGCGGCTACGCCTGCAATAAGGGCAATGTCCGTGCGCCAGTCATAGCCTAGGGGAGCCAGCACGGGTTCAACGGCCTTGCCCAGGCGACCGGCAAGAGAATAGGCCAGCTCTGCTTCGCTCTGTTCGTTTTGCGCTTCACTCAAGGCTTCTTCAGCGGCGGAACGCTGTTCTTCAGCGGCGTCTTGAGGCAAGTCGTCCACAGCCTTCTGGGCCACGGCTACTTTTTGTTCATAGGGAGCGGCCATGTCTTCCGGCATTTCAGGAAATTTCATCATAGCCCAGAGCATGACGGAGATGGCCAGTAAGACGGTGCCAGCTTTTTTTATGTACATCCAGGCCCGTTCCCAGCAGTGCAGCAAGACGCTGAACAAGGTGGGAAAGCGGTAGGGGGGCAGTTCCATGACAAAGGGGGTCGGTTCGCCTTTGACAAAGGTAGAGCGCAGCAGACGGGCTACCAGGAGTGCGACGACCCAGCCGACAATGGTCAGCAGGAACATGATTGTGGGTGCTTGCTCAGTGCCGAAGAAGGCCGTTGCCAGCAAGAGAAAGACTGGCCATTTGGCGCCGCAGGTCATGTAGGGCAGGGTCAACAGTGTGGCCAATTTTTCCTTGGGGCTGCGCAGGGTGCGTGTGGCCATGGCCCCGGGGATGGCGCAACCGCCGGCAATGCCGCCGGACACGCAGTAGGGCATGACGGATGCCCCGTGCAGGCCAAACATGCGGAACACGCGATCCATCATATAAGCCATGCGCGCCATGTACCCGCAGTCCTCCAGGAAGGAGAGCAGGGAAAACATGATGACGATGAGCGGCACAAAGCTGAGTACACCGCCCACACCATTGATGATGCCGTCCACGACAAGGGATTTTAGTGGCCCGTCGGCCATGTTGTCGCCCACAAAGTCGCCCAGGGCGGCAAGTCCGTCTTCGACCCAGCCTTGGGGATAGGCGCCGATTTCAATGGTTATTTGGTACATGAGGTACAGCACGGCCAGCATGATGATGGGACCGAGGAACGTATTGGTCAGCACCTTGTCCAGCTTGTCCGTGAAGGCCAGCCTGTCCTTGGACGGATCCTGGGTGAGAACGCCGTCAGCCAGCACACTGCGGATGAAGCCATAGCGATGGTCAGTGATCACCGATTCCATGCTGGCCCCCAGAGTGTCCTCCACATGCTTGGCCACCTGTCTGCTCGTGGCTTCCAGCTCGCCCGCTGTCTTGGCATCGGCTGCGTTGACTTCGGCCAGCATGTCTGCGTCGCGTTCAATGAGCTTGAGCGCTGTGTAGTAAGGATGGTAGCGATCCACAAGCAGCTTGGCAGAGGCAATCTTCGCCTCCATCTGACGGAGTGCTTGGTCGATGTCTGTCCCGTAGGAGAGGCGTAGGGGTTCCCGCCGACCACTGTTGGCCAGCTTGACGGCGGCGTCCATAACTTCTTTCAAACCCAAGCCGGAACGTGCGGTCATGGGCAGGACGGGGATGCCCAGGGATTTGGAAAGCCGCTCCATGTTGATGCTGATGCCGCCAGCCTTGGCTTCGTCCATCATGTTGCAGCCCAGAACCACGGGCATGCCCATTTCGAGCATCTGTACCGTGAGCAGTAAATTGCGCTCGAGTGCAGATGCCTCCGCCACGTCGATGACAGCCTGAACGTTGCCCACGGAAAGCTCCCTGCGGGATACGATTTCTTCCATGGAATAGGCCGTCAGGGAATACGTGCCCGGCAAATCTACCAGGGTAACGCGGGTTTTGCCGACAACTACCTCGCCTTCTTTGCGATCCACGGTGACGCCGGGGTAGTTGCCCACATGTTGCCTGGCGCCGGTATAGCCGTTGAACACCGTGGTTTTTCCGCAGTTGGGATTGCCTGCCAGGGCAATCCTCACATGTTTCTGCACGGAGATGGTTTCCTCCGCGAAGTCATGCACAGCGCTCATGCCTTGCATTCCTCCTGAATATGTTTGTTGTTGTACGTTCACACCGTGGGGATTTGTGGCTTTTGGTTGGCGTGAATGGCGTCGAGATAGAAGGCCCAATCTTCGCCCACAGCCATGAGCCGTTCACGGGGAATTGTCGCACAGTCGTAAAGAATAAGTAGTGAGCCGCTGGCGACATTGCCTTCCACGCTCTGGATTCCATTCATGGCCTTCAAGGCCCCAAGAACAGTCTGAAGTGTATCAGCGCGGCGCAGGGCGGGATGTCGGATGCGCACACGTCCGTCTGTAAAACTGCTGACGTATTTGAGCAATCGCAGTTTGGTGAAAGGCATTACGCCAGCTCCTTTTGCTGAATCTCTTGTTGAGGCCCTGGAAGGTGTGTGCGCATGGCATTCAACGACACGGCGAGGGTCGTCACATTGTGCAGGAGCGCAGATGCCCCGGGACTCAAAATCATAAACAGACCGCCAAGCAGGAAGAGCGTGTTGCAAACCATGGTGATGACATAGTTGCACTGGATACGGCGCAAGGTGCGCTGTCCCAGCAGGCGCGCATTGAGCAGGCCCTCCAGGCTGGGACGGGTAAGTTGCACGTTGGCAACTTCCCGCGCCAAATCCGTGCCGTCGCTCATGGCTATGCCCACATGGGCGGCAGAAAGGGCTGGAGCATCGTTGATGCCGTCGCCTGTCATGAGTACCTTGCAGCCCTGGGCGGTGAGTTCTTGCACTACACGCGCTTTGTCCGATGGCAGTACCTGGGCGCGGAATTCGCTAATGCCCACTTGGGCAGCCACGGCCCTGGCCGTGCGTTCGTCGTCACCGGTGAGCATGAGAATGCGGTTAAAGCCCAAGTCACGCATGCCCTGCACAACGGACGCTGCTTCGGGACGCAGAGGATCCTCGATGGCCACCAGTCCAGCCGCTCTCTTGTCTTCGCTCATAAAGAGCAGTGAGCGGCCCATGCCGGTCTGGCGGGTGATTTCCTGCTCCAGGGGGGCAAGATCTACGCCCTCATCCTGTTCCACATAGTGACGGCTGCCCACACAGAGTTTCTTGCCATGTAGGAACGATGCGACGCCATGAGCCACAACGTATTGCACATGGGCGTGTTCCTCGGCATGACGCAGTTTTTCTTCTTCAGCCTTGTGAACCACAGCCCGGGCCACAGGATGCGGAAAATGCTCTTCCAGGCAGGCCATGATGCGCAGCACCTCGTCACGCGCATAGCCAGGGGCTGGAAAAACTTCTGCAACCTGGGGACTGGCCTGTGTGAGTGTTCCCGTCTTGTCCAGCACCAGGGTGTCTGCCTCGTTGAGTGCTTCCAGATAACGACCACCCTTGATGACCATGCCGTGGCTGGAAGCCTCGCGCATGGCAGCGAGTACTGCCAGGGGGGTGGCGAGCTTGAGGGCGCAGGAGTAGTCAACCAGCAGCACGGACGCTGCGCGCGCGAAGTTGCGCGTCGCGAGTAAGACCACTCCGGAAAGCAAGAAGGTAAAAGGCACGGCCATATCGGCCAGGCGTTCGAATTTGCCTTGTATACCTGCCTTGAGACTTTCCGATTCTTCAATGAATTTGACAACCTGGCGCAGACGTGTGCCGTCGCCCACATGGCGGGCGCGTACCACCAGTCTGCCTTCTTCGAGAACCGTCCCAGCATAGACGGAACCCCCAAGTGTGCGATGTACTCCCAGAGGTTCGCCCGTCATGGAGGACTGATTGACCACGCCTTCGCCCTGAACAACAGTGCCATCTACGGGGATGGAGCTGCCTGCCAGGACGACTACCTGGTCTCCCTCGCGCACACGCGCCAGCGGCACGGAAATCTCTTCGCCGTCCCTGAGTATCCACACATTTTCCACATGCAGCGCCAGGCTTTCTGTCAGGGATGCCAACGAGCGATTGCGTGTCCACTCTTCCAGGGTATCGCCCAGCCCTAGTAGCAGGCTCAACATGCTTACGGTGCGGAAGTCACGCATGGCAAGAGATGCGCTAATAGCGGCGGCATCGAGGACTTCTACGGTGAGTTTCCCACGCAAAAGCGTATGCAGACCCTTTGCAAGGAAGGGAATGGCTCCTGTGAGTGCAAGGGCGTTGCGCAGCCAAACAGGCAAGAAAGGGCGAATAAAGAGAAAACGCAGGAGGGGCAAAAAGCCGCGCAATGGGGAGATGAGGGCGGCAGAACGATTGTCGCCCGGTTCAGGCGTCTTGCAGGGGGCATTCTCTTCAGCCAGTCTGATCAGCAATCTCAGGGCGGCGCCACGGCTAGCTTGAGAAGCATAATGGAAGAGTACGCTCCCCAGGAGCGAATTGACGTTGACATCGGTTATGCCTTCCAAACCAACCAAGGCTTCCTTGAGAAGTTCGCCCCCGCAGACGCTCATGGCGCAGGAGGCACGCACACGCATCCTGCCGCGCATGTTGGGCTTCCAGGGCAATAGTTCATGCACAATAAAAAAACGCATGCAGCCTCATCCTTATAAAACAAAAAAGAAATTTGTATTGTATTTCATACTAAACGGTACAAAAAAAGATTTGCCCATACAATACCCACGGTATCTGTGGTGAGAATTCTTTGAAAAAAGATTTTAGAATCTGATTTCAAAGATAGCAGCAGCTATTCAACAGGCGAGATTTTTTCCTTAGCGGCGTCGATACCGGTCAAGAGCGCTTCCTTCACCTCCTTACCACGCTGGCAAAGACTGGCGGCAAGGGAGGCAAGATCGTCCTTGCGTCGCGAGAGAGCAATGGCGCCTAGAGAACCTACAGCAATGCCGACTGCGAAAAAAAGGGCGAATTTCCACATCTTGTCAGATTCAATGCTGTCCAATTCAAGTTTCATGCGTTGAACTCCTGGCACGAGCCACACGAGGTGGCATGATCCCAACGTTATATGGTTTCTACGCGAATATGATCCGCCTCGCTGTTGCGCAGCGAAATGGTCACTCCAGAGAGTCGGACGGCAATGGGATCGCGCAGAGGAGCGCGGCCCACAACAGCCACCGAAGAACCAGGGATGAGTCCCATGTCACGGATGCGGCGGTTCATTTCGCCCTTGGCCTTGACGGTAAGGATTTTGGCCTTTTGACCTACCTGCATATCGCCCAGATTCATTGTTGTCCCCATACAAAGCTCCTTTTTGAATAAGAAATAGAATTTCAAGACATGTGAAACTTACTTCCTGTTCTTATAAAAAGCAAGTCTTTTTACGGGGCAAGGGAGCTATTTTGAAGAAAATTTCTTTTTCAATTTTTCGGGATATCAAGAAAGGGGACTCAAGGAGACGAACCTCGAGGCCAGGGTCTTGGCAGACCGCCTGCCATGAGCCGCGCAGTTTGCGGCGTGACCGTCTTGTGAGCGTCTAGCGTTGGAGTCCCTGCACCCAGCGCAGAACCTCTGCTACCGGGCCGATGAGTTCCTTGGGGATGTAGGCGTCTTCCGTGCCTTCGGCGTAGAGGCTGCGGGCCAGAGGCACATTGTGCATGATGGGGATGCCTTCCTGGCGGGCCACATCCATCATGCGCAGGGCCAATTCTCCTTCTCCCTTGGCCAGGATGATGGGCAGAGGGGTTTTGTCCTTTTCGTAGTCCAGGGCCACGGCATAATGGGTGGGGTTCACAATGAGTACCTTTGCCTTGCGGACTTTTTGCAGGGAATTTTGGTTGATCAATTCCTGATGGAATTGTTTGCGCTTGCCCTTGATGAGCGGGTCGCCTTCGCTTTCCTTGTATTCGCGCTTGATTTCTTCTTTGCTCATCATATTTTGCTTGGTAAATTGCCATTTCTGGAAAAAAAAGTCCAATGCGGCAAGGACGCAGAAGATGCAGGCGCAGGTGAGGATGAGATCCAAGGAGGCGCTGCCCAGGATTGTCCACAGGGCGCCAATGTTGCTGAATGGGATACGGAACAATTCCCGCAGATAGTCCATGGCGATGAGGTACACCGCCGTCGTGAGTATGGTCACCTTCACGATGTTCTTGAAAAATTCAAAGGCGTTTTTCAGGGAAAATACCTTCTTGAACCACTGTCCTGGGTTGAGGTTGTCCAGCTTGGGCTTGGCAGCCTCGGGCGCGAAGAGGACGCCGACCTGTGCCAGGTTGGCGCACAGCACCACGGCCAGAACCATGCCCATGAGCGGCAGAATCAGACGCAGGGAGCATTGCCAGATCACGGCTGAGGCCCGTGGCAGAGCTTCCGCAAAGGGCAGGACCATGAACTGTATGGGTGCCTGGGCCATGTCCAGCATGGTGCGGAGCATGTCCGGACCCATGGCCATGAGATACAGGGCAATGGCCAGCACGGAGAGGGCCGAAGGCACGTCCTGACTCTTGGCCACCTGTCCCTTTTGACGAGCATCGCGCAGTCGTTTGGGGGTTGGTTGTTCTGTCTTTTCGTCAGCCATGTTATGCCTTCAGTAAGATGCCTATGGTGCTGAGCATGTCGTCAACGTATTTGAAGATGTCTTTGGCATGTGCCAGCAGCAATCCCAGATAGAGGAAGAGCAGCAGGGCGGCCAAGCCGCTCTTGATAGGCATGGCCAGCACATAGGCATTGAGTTGGGGGGAAAAGCGGTTGATCAGTCCTAGTGCTATGTCAACCAGCAGACAGGCCACGGCGATAGGAGCGGCAATGAGCATCATGTAGGTCATGAGCCATGCCACCTTGCCCGCAAAGAACAAGGGCACCAAGTTGCCCGGCGGAAGAGGAAGCATGCGCGACACTGGCCAGAGTTCATAACTGGCATAGACAATGCCCAGAAAGGCCAGAAAGGCGCCGCTGGAAAAAAACAGGTAGACCAGACATTGAAAGAGCAAACCGCCCATGGGGCTGACGCTTTTGCCGGTGAGTATTTCCGTGCCTTCCGCCTGGGCCGCACCGCGCTGGTTGTCCATGAAGACGCCAGCGCTTTCCACGGCCCAGAAGGGTATGCCGGCTAGAAGGCCCAGGCCAAGTCCAAGCAAAATTTCCTTGAGAAAGATGAGCAGCAGCCTTCCGGCTATGGACAGATTCATGCCGAGACCGACGGCGATGTCTGGCGTGACCTGAGCGAGTACCACAGGATGCATGGGCAAATACATGCCCAGCACCAGAATGAGCCATATTTGTCCTTCAAGCACACCCGTACCGAGGAAGGGCGCTGCCAGAGCCATGGCGAAGAGACGCGGCATGCCGATCAAAAAGGCCGTCAAATGCTTGAAGACGGACAGCTGATCTATGAGAAGGAGAAAATCCATGCGCCGTCCTTTGTCGCCACGTTCGTATCAAAATAATTGGAATTTTTCAAAAATGTCGTTGCCAAAACGCAGAATGGTTCCGCACAGCCAGTCCGCCATTAGGAAGAGGGCAATGCCCACGGCCACCAGCTTGACGCCAAAGGAAAGTGTCTGTTCCTGGAGTTGGGTGATGGCCTGTAAAAGGCTGAAGACGATGCCCACAACGGAACCCACCACGATGGGCGGTAGGGAAAGCTGCATGACGAGCAACATGGCCGTGGCGGCGTAGGATGTTCCTGATTCCACGCAATCTCCTCTCTGATGATTCCTTGGGGAATTACAATCTGATGCGGCTCAGGGGTTGCACCGAGATTTCCGGCGTCAATTCCTGATAGGACAGTACCATGAGGCTGTAGTGTTTTGCCTCGATGAGGCGGCGTACATAGCGGCGGATGTCCATGCTGGCCAGGATCACGGGTTTCTGGCTGTGCGTGCGGTAGTCTCCGGCGGCATCGGTGACGGCGTCCAGAAAACGCTTGGTTGTATCAGGATCCAGCGAGAGGAAGGCTCCTGCTGAGGTTTGGCGTACGGACTTGCGGATGGTCTCTTCCACGGGCGGATCCAGCAAAATGGCCGGCAGCATATTTTGTCCGCGCGAGTGCATATAGCAAATCTGCCGCTTGAGGGCGCTGCGCACATACTCTGTGAGCATGATGATATCTTTTTCCTTGGCGCTCCACTCGATGAGTGCCTCGAGGATGCCGCGCAGGTCGCGGATGGACACCTGTTCCTGCACCATGCGCTGGAACACTTCGGCGATGCGCTGCACGGGCTGCAGACGTGTGGCCTCATGCACGAGATCAGGAGCGCGCTCTTCCATGCGATCCAGAAGATACTTGGTTTCCTGCATGCCGATGAAGTCCCCGGCATGGCGCGAGAGCAGGAGAGAAAGGTGGTAGGCAATAATGCGCGAATGGCTCATGCAGGCAACGCCGCCCTTTTCCAGACGTGCCGCATCCTCATTGGAGATCCACAGGCTGGGCACGTCGGGCAGGAAGTCCTCGCCCTGTTTGACCTGCACCCCCAGCATGGTAAGCGTGTCCTTCGTTTCGCGGGCCAGCTGCATGTTCGCTTCCAGCATACCCGAACTCAGGGGAATTTCGTTGACCTGCAATTCGTAGGACAGACCGCTGAGCCTGCGCGCCACGCGCAGATTGATGCCAGGGAAGGGCACACCCAAGTCGAAGTATAGGGCACGGCGCAGGGCGGCCAGCTCGTCATTGAGTTTGTCATAGTCCAGGGCCGTGGAAAGCTCCTGGGAAATATCGAGGATGATAGGCACGGTGGGCGAAAAATCGTCCTGCGCCTCACTGGCGGAGCGGGGACTGCTGCCCTGGGGTTCTGTGGAAGCGCGCACGGATTTTTCAAAATCCGTCTTGGCGTCCCGGCTGGCAGGCATTTGCTGGATGCGGTTGAGTACATAGGCAAAGCCGCCCAGGGCAAAGGACAGGGTGAAGAGCTGCGGCTTGGGGAAGCCGGGAATGAGCGCAAAAAGAAAGATAAGCCCGCCGGCAATGAGCAATGCTTTGGGCTGCTTGAAAAACTGTCCGCCAATTTGTGCGCCCACGTTTTCATTGGCGTCGCCGGATCGGGTGATGAGGATGCCTGCGGAAATGGCGATGATGAGCGAGGGGATTTGCGAAACCAATCCATCGCCGATGGTCAGAATGCCGTAGATGGTCAGGGCCTGGGAAGCTGTAATGCCGTGCTGCGTCACGCCGATGACCGTGCCGCCGACGATATTGACCACGGCCACCACCATACCGGCGATGCTGTCGCCCTTGACGAACTTCATGGCACCGTCCATGGCGCCGAACATCTTGCTTTCCTGGCTGATGGACTCGCGGCGACGTTGCGCTTCGGCCATGTCGATGACGCCGGCACGCATGTCTGCGTCAATGGACATCTGTTTGCCAGGCATGGCATCCAGGGTGAAGCGCGCTCCTACTTCGGCCACGCGCTCTGCGCCCTTGGAAATGACCAGGAATTGCACGATGGTCAGGATGAGAAAAACCACGGCACCCACCACGAAGTTGCCGCCCAGGGCGAACTCGCCAAAGGTCTGGATGATTTCACCGGCGTCCGCGTTGAGCAGGATGAGGCGCGTTGTGGTGATGTTCAGACCCACGCGGAACAAGGTGGTGAAGAGCAACATGGTGGGGAAGGAGGAGAACTCCAGGGGTGTCTTGACGTACATCGTCATCATGAGGGTGGCGAAGGAGAGCGACATGTTGGCGCCAATGAGTGTGTCCACCAGGAAGGTGGGCATGGGCATGATCATCAGGGCGATGACCGCGACAAGAAGACCCACCAAGGCCAGATCGCTGTGCTTGGTGGTGTGGGAAACGATGTTCCGCGCAGTGGCAAGCGCGTTCAAGACGTGAGGCCTCCTGACTTGTGATCCTTCCAAAAAGCGGCTATGGACTCACGCGCTGCCTGGGCATCTCCGATGAGCGTGTGTACCCGCGCCAGGAGCAGATGCAGCATGGCGTCGCCGCCTGGGACAGGATCGCCGGGGGCCAGGCCGGTGAGCGTGTGCAGGGCTGCCTCTCCATCCCCCAGTTGTATGCAGGCATAGGCCAGGGCGCAGCGCGCATGCAGATCTCCGTGATCCAGGGCTGCCAAGGCGGCGAAAAGCCGCCGCGCACGGACATATTGCCCCATGCGCAGGAAAAGAAAACCAAGTACGCGCAAGGCGCGCTTCTGACGTTTGGACAAGGCCTGAGGTGCGTTGGCCACCAACTAGCCCCCCACCAGCAGACCGGAATATGCCTGCAGCAACGCCTCGTTTTCCAGCAGCGGGGCCAGCTCGGCGCTGACAAAGGAGCGCACTTCTGGTTGGCGATTATCCTTGAGGGCGGCAAGGCTCTCTTTCAGGGCGGCGCTGAATTCCGCCGGTTGCAGGATGGCGCCGTCGCCCACCGAGGGGCAGAGTGCCTGTTCCATGAATTTTGTTGTGTTCGTCGTGCCGAAGAGTTCCTCCAGGCCGGCCTCGCGCAGCGCCGTGGAGGGCAGGGGCCGGGGATCCGGTATGCGCGGCAGGTCAGGCTGGGGCAAGACACCTTGAATGCCGACATTGCCATCGAGAAGATGCAGAGGGGCTGACATGGTCAGTTGCTCCCTTGGAGTATGCTGTTCAGGCTGTTGGTCAAGAAAAGCGCTGCGTTTTCTAATGCCTGCCCCGTGGCCTCCCGCTCGCTGAAGCGCGTGAGAACCATAAGATTGTCCTTGTACAGCCCGGCCCACAGCGGGAGGGCATGGGCGTGGCGATAATGACAGAAGGCCAAGGCGCGGCGGGCGATGTCGTGATCGTGCGTCGGCACAGGGGCGGTCAGATAGACCAGTAATTCCTCATGCATGTCTGTGCGGGAAATTTCCAGATGCAGGCGTCCAGCTCCGGCAATGTCTATGGCGGCCAGTCCCTTGTCATTGACGGCAAGATTCGGCATGCCCAGACGTTGACCGAATGCTTCAATGGCGGATTGCAAGAACATGGGCTTCACTCCTTGGACGCCAGCAAGGCGTCCTCTTCTGTCACGGCATTGTCAACGGCGCCCTGCACGGCGTCCAGTACCCGCGTACGGCCTTCCGTACTGTCAAAGACCAGGGGCGAAAAATTGCGCACATTCTGCTGCAATTCTTGCAGGAAGAGGATGCGGCGCTCAATGTCCGGGGCGCCCGCCGTTCGGGCGATGCTGTCGGCATCGGAGGCACCGGCAAAGGTCTGGCTCCCCAGTTGCAGTACCTTACCCAGAAGCTGCATGCCCTTCATACCGCAGTCGTGGACGTCATGGATTTCTTCCCAGCGGCGCATTTGCGCGTCGCACAGGGTGTGCGCGCTTTGGAAGCTGCGCAGTTTGCCAAAGCTGGTGTTCACGCTTTCCAGGGATGCCTTGTCCGCGCTGGGCATGTCGCAGGCCATGTCCGATGCCAGAGAGGCGTAGAGAAAATCCACGGCCTTGTCAAAATCGCCGCCGTGTTTTTCCTGGATAAAGGTATAGAGATCCATGGTACTGGTGAATTCCAGCGTGGCCTTGCGGTAGGTAGCCCCCAGATCCAGGGGAGAACCCAGAGAAACATAGTTTTCTGCTGCTGTCAGCGCGCCGCTGATACCTGCACGGATGGCCGCGCCGTAACGCATGTCCATGAGGGCCAGGGCCTCATCCAGCTCCTTGAGCAAGTCAGGAGCTGCACCCCGTTGAATGAGCTGGTCGCGAACTTCTTGCAGGGCGGCCCAGGCGTCGGCGGGTTCCTCGTGCCGTTCCAGGGCTTCGTGAAGTATCTCCTCGCGCTCGGGCTTGTCCTGGATGGCCTGGGTCAGATCGGCAACTTCATCCTTGTCCGCTACGCCATTGGCCTCGGCCACTTTGCGAAAGGCATTCATGCGATCCATGATGGATCTTTGCGCTTGGTCGCGCTCCTTGCGGCTCTTGAGGGCGTAGTCAGCAGATTTATTAAAGTTGTAGGACAGTTCTTCCATGGCGTCTTCCAGGACGGATTGCGGCGAGACGACCTGAACCACTGCCTTGCCGATGAGTTTACCCGAGGCTGCCTGTGCCTCCTGTCTGGCTGAAAACGTATCGGAGACTGTTGCTTGCGCCTGGCGAGAAATTTCATTGAGCATGAAGCGCCCTCCTTTCTGCGTAGATGTTCTGTATAGATAGAGTCCATAAAAAAATCAATATCCAAAATCTATCGTCATATACGACGAAAAACAAAAAATGATGAATATTGTATTTATACTTTTATTTCAATATGTTATAAAGAATTTCTTAATTTATCATCACAAATGACGAATTATTGCATTCTTATGAGATAATAAAGATTTATATAACATACGAAAATTACAAGATTTTTTTGGATAATATTGCCCTGGCAAGCATATTGCAAAAAGAAGAGCATGATTTTGCAGTTGCGCCTTGCGAAGAAATGCCAACAGGTTTATCTCGTTCTTGAGGCAAATTGTTATCAACTGCAACACAATAGAGGATGTACCCATGTTTACAGAACAAGATAGTGCGCGTCAGGATGCGGCCTTTGCCGAACTCAAGGAAGAATTCTCCCGTCTCGAACAGCAGGAAAAGGCCATGCGCAAGGCAGCCGGGCTTCCCGAGGAAGGCCAGGTGCCGACGGACGAAGCCGACATGACGCCTGAAGTCCGTCAAGAGCTGGAAGAAGCCAAGGCCAAGGCCAAGCGCGAGGGCGCGGCACGGGCAGCGCAGTTCCAGAATGGCACAACTGCCAACGCTACCGACGGTGCGACACGGCCCGGCGGACGTCGACAGGGCGTTGTGCGCATCTAACTGGTGGAGGAAGGCATCATGTCACAGACGCAACATGTCGACATGAATGCGCTTTTGTCGCGCATAGCAGAACTCTCGGGACTTCCCCGTGAGGAAGTAGAGGTCATGTACGAGCAGGCGAAGAAGGGCACCAGCGTGGCGGAGATGTTCAACATTCCGCAGCAATCCCTGGAAGCCGGCTATGCCTTGGCCTGCAACCTCTATGCTGCCGGCAAGACGCACGATGCGGAAACCATGTACCGGAGTCTCTGTCAATACGATTCCACGACGCCGCGCAATTGGATTGGTCTGGGCTGCTGCCTTGAGAAGCGTGCGGAATACGCCGAGGCCGTGTTCTGCTTTGCGCGTGCGGCAGAACTGGGCTACCCCTTGAGCGCCAAGCCCCTGTATCTTCTGGCCCAGTGCTGCTGCTCCATTCAAGATACGGATTCGGCGCGCAAGATTCTGGACATTGCCGTCAGCACAGGCGAAACGTCCAATGCCGAACAGATGCGTTACCGCAAGATGGCAGGGGAACTGCTGGCTACGTTAGCCTAGGAGGCAGTCATGTCACAGATCAATTTGCAACAGGGCTCGACCCCGCAGGCACCCACGAATGTCAATGACGTCGATCTTGTCAAGCTCTTGCAGCAGATTGGAGAGCTGAAGGGTGGCGATATTCTCCCTCCGTCCAAGGATGGCCAGCAAGGTCAGTCTTCCACGGAACTGCCCGTGCTGCCCAGGCCAGCACTGGCTGCGGGCAGCAGCGCCATCGCCCTGGACATCCTGCTGGACGCCATCGGCGATAAGGTACGCCAGACCGAGTCCAAGGCCGCCATTTCCGAAGTCAAGGCTAACGCTGCCAAGCGCGAGGCCGAGAATAATGAGAAGATCAAGAAGATCCAAGAGCAGATCGACAAGTTGGACAATGCCAGCATTTGGGACAAGATCGGCAATGTCTTCAAGTACATTGGCATGGCCCTGGCGGCGGTGGCCTGCGTGGCTATGATCGCCACGGGCGTGGGAGCCGGTGTGGGCGTGGCCGGCCTCGTACTCTTGGGAGTTTCCCTGCTCGACAACGTGCTGGATGCCGTGGGACAAGCCGTCAATGGTCAGGGTTGGGGGCTGACCAGTCTCATTGCCTTGGGCATTGAGAAGGCCACTGGCGACAAGGAGGCCGCCCAATGGGTCAAGGTGGGCCTGGATCTCGCCATCTCCATTGCCGCCATTGCCTGCACCTGCGGAGCCAGCTCCGGGGCAGCGGGGCGTTCCTTGGAGAATGTTGCCAACATTATTGGCAAGGTCAGCAGCATTGCCCAGGGCGTTACCGGCGCTGCGAGCAGCGGGGCGGCCATTGCCAGCGCCGTGTACACCAAGGAGGCCGAGGATGCCCGTGCGGCGCAGAAGCGCCTGGAAGCCATTTTGGAACAGCTCATGATGATGAACGACGTCATCACCAAGCACTTGAAGGAGCTTCTCGAAACCACGCAGAAGACCACGGAAACCGTCAACGACATCGTCAAGGAAAACGCTGACATGCAGACCGCCATTCTCACCACGGGCGGCGGCACGGCCATGGCCTGAGGAGATGAGGATATGTCACCAATCACCTTTCCCAATAGCAATATTCCCGGCAACTTTCCAATAGATGGATCCAACGGCGCGGGAAGCCCTGATGGGCCTTCCAAGGCCGGTGGTCAGCAGCCGCCCGTTGTCCCGCCCGAGACCAACGGCAAGGAAAAAGTCGGCGATCGCGGTTTCACCCCTGATGCCCCCGGTGGCAATGTGGACATGTCCGCCCTGCGCGGTATGTTTGTGGCCACGCTTTCGCCCGGTGCCGTTCTGGCGGCCCTGTGCGTTAAGGAGGCTGCCAAGCAGAACGAGCAGAACACCACGGAACTCTTCAAGCGCAGCGAAGCCGTGCAGAAGACCATGATGGATCAGGCCAAGAAGATTGAGGATGCGGCTTTCGACAAGATGTGCCTCGCCATTGCCGGTGCCGTGGCCAGCGCTGCCATGAGCATTGGCGGTTCTGTTGTCGCCGCAAAGGGCGTCGGCATGCAAGGCGACCAACTTGCGGCCAACAGGGCCAAGACCGAGGCCATCCAGGGTTCCGGCCAATCCATCAGCGGCATTTTCAATGCCATCGGCGGCTTTGTGGAATCCAAGGCCCAGGCAGAAGTCAAGCGGATGGACGCCAAAATTGAGCAGAACCGCACGGTCATGGAAGCCCTCAAGAACTCCATGCAGGCCCAACGCGATCTCATGAGCAAGTCTTTGGAATTTATGAGTTCCATGCAGGCCAACATGAATCAGACCATGGGTAGGATCTTGGGCTAGCATACCTCCGGTTTTGTCGTAGCTTACGATAATTTTGTCAAACCCGCCCGGACGCTCAGCGTCCGGAGCGGGGCAAGAGATGGAGAGTAAACATGTCACAAGTAACCGACACCACTGCTGCTTCCGGCGTCAGTTTTCTGAATGTCACCGGGCAGCGCAGCCCGCAGCTAGCCCTGGCCATGCTCATGCTGAATTTGGCCGATACCAACAAAAAGGCGCCCATGGACGGCATCAAGGACATTGAGGCGCAGCAGGCCCAGAAGAAGCAATTGGCGGACTTGCTGAACGAAGCTCGTGAAAATAAGCAAAAAGGCTTGCATATCAACGATGCCGGCATCCCTTCTGGCCTTGACGACAATTTTCTGAAGTTATGCAAGGAGAATGGCATTAGCGTGCCCCATTATGCCAAATATGCTGACAGCAAGGAAAACCTTGACAAGAAATGGGATATCGCTTCGCCCAGCTCCAGACTAAGATGGACAGCACGGGCGCAGACATCCAGACCAAGATGGTGCAGCTGCAGGACATGATGGGCCAGTACAACAGCTACACCTCTGGCGCCAACTCCGCCATTGCCAAGTCCAACGACATCCTGTCCAGCCTGGCCCGCGGTCAGTAGGAAAACCTATTTCAGAATATGTGAACCTAGCCCCCCAATGTGGGCATACAGAGGAGAATAACTCATGTCACAAGTCACCGATACCACTGGTGCTTCCGGCGTCAGTTTTATGTGTGTCACCGGGCAGCGCAGCCCGCAGCTGGCCCTGGCCATGCTCATGCTGAACCTGGCCGACACCAATAAGAAGGCGGCCATGGACGGCATCAAGGAAATTGAGACACAGCAGGCCGAGAAGAAGGCCATTGCGGACTTGTTGAATCAGGCACGTGATTATAAGTCTTCTGATGCGACCAAGACTGCCGGTGACCCGCCCTATACCAGCTCTGACTTCAACAAGGCTGTGGAAGGCATGGGCTTCTCCATTCCCAATGAAACGGATAATGACAAGAATAATGCAGCCTGGGACAAGGTTATCGCTCAGCTCCAGACCAAGATGGACAGCACGGGTGCGGACATCCAGACCAAGATGGTGCAGCTGCAGGACATGATGGGCCAGTACAATAGCTACACCTCCGGCGCAAACTCCGCCATTGCCAAGTCCAACGACATCCTGTCCAGCCTGGCACGCGGTCAATAGGGAAGGCACATCTCCGGAACATGCATTTTAGGCCCTGCCCGTTCAGGGCAGGGCAAGCAAACAACAAAACGAGACTATACCATGACGCAGATAAACGATATCTCAGCCGCCTCCTATGTGAGTTCTATGAATGTGACGGGCCAACGCAGCCCGCAGTTGGCCCTGGCCATGCTCATGCTGAACTTGGCCGACACCAACAAGAAGGCGGCCATGGACGGTATCAAGGAAATTGAAGACCAGCAGGCCGCGAAGAAAGCATGCGCTGACGCCCTGAACCAGGCGCGTGATATGAAGGCCGGTCACCACTATTTGAACAATTGGGGCGAAGAGGATCACATTCCCGCCAGTCTCAAGCAGTGGGCCTCGGCAAATGGCATCAATCTTGTCAATCAGGATAACGTGGGTAGGCCAAAGCAAAGCGGCAGCTGCGATAACTCAAAGTGCGATGCCGCCTGGGACAGGGTCATCGCCCAGATACAGACCAAGATGGATACCACGGGCGCGGACATCCAGACCAAGATGGTGCAGCTGCAGGACATGATGGGCCAGTACAACAGCTACACCTCCGGTGCCAACTCCGCCATTGCCAAGTCCAACGACATCCTGTCCAGCCTGGCGCGCGGTCAGTAAGAAAGGCACATTTCCGCGTATGCTTTGGAGGCCCTGCCGTACGCGACAGGGCAAACCAAAGGAGAACAATCTATGTCCCAGGTAAACGAAAGTACTGCTGCTTCCGGCATCAATTTTATGTGTGTCACCGGGCAGCGCAGCCCTCAGTTGGCTCTCGCCATGCTCATGCTGAACCTGGCCGACACCAACAAAAAGGCGGCCATGGACGGCATCAAGGACATTGAGGCCCAGCAGGCCCAGAAGAAAGAATATGCCGACGCCATCAACGCCGCCCGCGACCTCAAGGCTGCTGACAACAGTGTGCGCGGTTCCGGCACACAACAAGACTATGAAAATTGTATCAAAGGCATGGAGGATTACCGCAACAGAAAGTGGGCTGCCGTCGGTTCCCTCAAGACCTTCCCCGAAGAACACGGCATCAAACCCGCGCCCTACGGCAGTTTGACCGAGGCCGTGAAAATTTGGGACAAGGCCATCGACCAGATGGGGAAACTGAAGACCGTCAATGCCGCTGCCGACAAGGCGGGCATCAGTATGCCCACATCTTCCGATAAGGAAAAGAACAATGCCGAGTGGGACAAGGTTATTGCCCAGCTCCAGACCAAGATGGACAGCACGGGCGCGGACATCCAAACCAAGATGGTGCAGC
>JAFTCE010000145.1 GCA_017454855.1 Desulfovibrio sp. | reverse complement strand
TTGACGATCCGCTTTCCCTCTGCCAACAGCTGTTCCTTATCGGTTTTGTATACGCGTGGAGGCATCTCAATCTCCTTCTGCATTCAGCATATAACAGTAAGGAGAATGCTTCAAGCATAATTATTTATGTCGTTTACTATAGCAGTATGTCCAGCCAAATTCGCGTTGCGCGTCCGTTAGCCTCTCTGAAGGGGTGGGCGACATTCATCTCTACATACTTGGCGATGATTTCCTTGAATGTGCCGTCGGGCATGGTCTCAATGGCAGCGAGGACTTCCTTGAGGTAGAGGCAGTTGGCAAAGCGGAAATTCCCCTTGGAGATGTTCACATTCCGTATCTGCCCGGCGAAGTCGTACAGGCCACGGAACAGATATTCATGTACCTGTTGGAGCCCCTTAACGGTGCCGACCTCCACGCCGTCAATGTCGCCGGATTCGTAGAGGCGCCGGGCATTGTCAAGGCTTTGTGCGTCAATGTCCATCCCTAACCTTCAATTTCAGCGATTATCTTGTCTATCTCAGCCCGTAAAGCATTTTCCCTTGCCACGATTTCAGAAAGCTCCTTGTTCAGTTCCTTGATGTTGATTTTTTCCCGATTGTCTTCTTGCTCCACATAGGTAGAAACGGAAAGGTTGTAATCCTGTGCTTCAATACCTTTGTTCGGCACAACCTTCGTAAAATGCGCAATGTCCTTTCGTGCTATGAATGCAGAGAGGATTTTTTCAATGTTCTCTTCTGTGAGCTTATTTGCATTTGTCACCTTCACGCATTCTGCGGAAGCGTCGATGAACAGGGTAGAAGCATCATTCTTGTTTTTTTTCAGCACCATTATACATGTAGCTATCGTAGTGCCGAAGAACAAGTTGTCAGGAAGCTGGATAACGCAGTCCACATAGTTGTTATCCACAAGGTATTTCCTGATCTTGCCTTCCTTACCGCCCCTGTAAAGAACGCCTGGGAAGCAGACAATGGCAGCGGTCCCATTGGGGGCAAGCCACGATAGAGAGTGAAGGATAAAAGCCAGGTCAGCTTTCGATTTAGGGGCTAATACGCCAGCTGGGACAAATCTTGGGTCATTAATTAAGAGTGGATTGTCTTCCCCTTCCCATTTAATTGAGTATGGCGGATTGGAAACGATGGCTTCAAAAGGTTCTTCATCCCAATGCTGCGGCTTTATCAGCGTGTCGCCAAGGGCAATGTCAAACTTGTCATAGCCAATATCGTGTAGGAACATATTAATCCTACACAGGTTGTATGTAGTGATATTGATTTCCTGCCCGAAGAAGCCCTGCCTGACATTTTCTTTTCCAAGGATTTTGGCAAATTTAAGCAATAATGAGCCAGAACCGCAGGCAGGGTCATAGACCTTGTTTACAGATTTTTTGCCAACAGTGGCTATTTTCGCTAACAGCTCTGATACTTCCTGCGGCGTGTAGAACTCTCCCCCTGACTTTCCAGCGTTGGAAGCGTACATAGTCATTAAAAACTCATAGGCATCGCCAAATGCATCTATCGTGTTTTCCTGGTAGTTGCCCAAGCGCATAGTTGCTATGCCTTCGATGAGCTTTACGAGCTTTTGATTTCTTTCTCCAACTGAATTCCCCAATTTCTTGCTGTTGACATCAATGTCGTCAAACAGCCCCTTGAAGTCGTCTTCGCTTTCCGTACCTGTTGCGGATTGCTCTATATGACTGAAGAGTTTTTCCAGCGTTTCATTCAGGTTCTTGTCATTGGGGGCCTTCTTGCGCACATTTTCAAATAATTCAGAGGGAAGGATGAAGAATCCCTTTATTTTCACAAGCTGTGATTTTCCTTTTTCAGCTATTTCGTCTTTTTCCAAATAATAATTATAGTCTTTTTTTCCAGAAGCAATTTGCCTTTGATTAATATAACTCGTCAGATTTTCAGAAATATAGCGATAGAACAGCATTCCTAGGACATACTGCTTGAAGTCCCAGCCATCAACAGAACCACGCAAATCATTGGCAATAGCCCATATTGTTCTGTGCAGCTCTGCCCGTTCCTGTTCCTTCCTAGTATCAATAGCCATAAAATATCCTTGTATATTTTCTAAAGGAGAAATTTGATATCTGAAATCAGGTGCAAACTTTTCAATTCGGAAAATTGATTTTCTCACCCATTGAGTGAAAAAATTTTACGGTACTGCTCATTTATGAAAATTAAATAGCATAGTTACAGAAATGCTGATATTTTTTATGTTTTTACTCACGGATTCTGGCTATAGTATATATATTTCGCCTGCCTGACAATATACGTCAGCACGGATTGCACACTATCAATCAAATTCTGTTTCCGTGCTGAAGCATCCACATGGCCGTGCATCCGTCTATGGACAACATCTTGTTGTACAGAGCAGTATTCACGGTCTAAGCCTAACATGGCATCCGGAGGTGTATTGGCGAGTGCAGCATGAAACATACACGTTCAGCTACGGGTATTAGCTTGTGTACGCAGTGCGTTGCAGGATGGCCGACAGATGTCTCGTCTGCGACCATCTCTGAGGCCAGGCGTAACGGCGACTATACTTTCTTCCCCCAGATGTCCTCCCAAGTAAGTCCCAAGGGCGTCAGCTCCCCAAGACCGCACAGGGCGGCCTGATAGATTCTTTCCGCTGCCTCGCTCCAAGCGTGATCGGCTTGCGGACAGGCTGCAGCGCCCGAGCCGCTTTTGTGTTGCACACGCGGGAAGAATGTGGACAGGTAGGCAGGGCCCTGCCAGGCGTGTCTGCGATACTCCGTGAGCGCGGATTGTATCCAAGATTCCGTGCAATCCGTAAGCGCATACCCAAACTCTTGGCGGAAGGCATCTTCCGTACGCTCGCTCAGCTCCAACAGCCTGGCCACGCTTTCGGCATGGGGGCGTATGCCCTTGTAACTGGCCGACAGCGTGGTCACAGCAACCACCGGACTGCTCGCGGTGTCGCAGCCCTGGAGTTCGTTGATGGTCGCCCAGAGGGCCAGCACGGTCTTTCCACTCGTCCACTGATCGTCCACGAGGACGACCTGTTGCGGACATGTCCAGGGCTTGCGCAGGGCAAAATGGGCTTGCAGATACGCACGCTCGGCCTTGCCCATGTTGGTGCCGTGGTCCGTCGATGTATTGACCAGGGACGTTTCCAGGCTTCCGCCAAAAAGTTCCGCCAGCCAAGAGGCATAGGCCAGGGGCAGCATGTTCGGCCTGTTTCCTTCCAGGTTGATCGCGGGCACAAAAGCCGCCGGAACAGTGCCGTCGAGCTGCGCCTTGAGCGCCTTGAGCGCCTTACTGCGCCGCAGCGCTTTGGCACTCACCTCCTGCCCGGCCAGGAGGACGCGACGAAGCGTGGCCTCGGCCGCCTGGGCATCGCCATGAAACTTGGCCAGCATATACAGGCCCTTGTCCCTTTCCTTGGCAACGTCAGATCGGGCCAAGACACGGGCGCGGGCTTCGGCCTGGGCCAAGGCCCCTTGCTCGTGGTTCGCCTTCCAGCGGCTGAGGAGCGCTTGATGCTTGGCGTCCTTGTGCCCGCCTTGCGTAAGATGGGGAACAGAGGTGGTATTGATGACGTTTTCGACGCGACTTTGCGAGGCCAGCACCCTGGGGGCGCTGCCGTACATATAAGGCCCTGTTGCTACGCTCTGGGACATGATGGCACCTCATCGTAGGTTGGACTCAAGTGACAAGAGATACATGCCCTGGCTTGTCTCCCATGTCAAGCAAAAGCGTCAGATCTTGCCCAAACCAAGGGCAGGCGAATTTTTTCCTAGCGCTCACGGGACACGCTGCAGCATGCGTCGGGAGCGGTCACGCATATCCTTTTTCCCCTAGCGTACGCGGGATACGCACCTTTTTGTGAAAAAATTCCTTTGTGCTTTGAAAACTCCCTCTTTAAGTGGAAAAATGCTATTGACGGACGGCAAAGCCGATGGCATTGTCTTCCCTAACCCAAGCCTTCAGGGAGGAGGCTCCTCTCCGCATGGTGACGGAGTCAGTCGGCGGATGGGGCCGACTGGAGATTGAAACAAGCACGCATTCCACATTTCGCGGAGCAGCCGTGGCGCTGCGTCATGGCTCAGCTCTGTTCTGGCCGCGCAAGGGCCAATGCTCTTTCGCTGGTCGTGTACTATTATGCGCGTCCTGTGGACGCCGAGGAGGAACTCAATGGCTCACATGAAAACCATGGACGGCAACAACGCCACAGCCTACATTGCCTATGCCCTGTCGGAGACGGCGGCCATCTATCCCATCACGCCATCTTCGGTCATGGGCGAAGTCATGGATGAAATGGCGGCAAAAGGCGCGAAAAACCTGTTCGGCCAAAAAGTGACCGTGCGCGAAATGCAGTCCGAGGCCGGTGCGGCCGGCGCGGTGCATGGCATGCTCTCCGGCGGCGCGCTGACGTCCACGTACACGGCGTCCCAGGGCCTGCTGCTCATGATCCCCAACATGTACAAAATCGCCGGTGAGCTTCTGCCCGGCGTGTTCCACGTTTCGGCCCGCGCCCTGGCCTCCCATGCCCTGTCCATCTTTGGCGACCATCAGGACGTCATGGCCGCCCGTCAGACAGGCTTCTGCTTCCTGGCCTCTTCTTCGGTACAGGAGTGCATGGATCTGGCCCTGGTCGCCCACCTTTCGGCCATCGACGCCAGCCTGCCCTTCTGCCACTTCTTCGACGGCTTCCGCACCTCCCATGAAGTGCAAAAAATCGAAGTCATCGACTACGAAGACATTCGCAAGCTGGTCAACTGGGATAAGGTGGCGGAATTCCGCGCCTCCTGCATGAATCCTGAGCATCCGCACATCCGCGGCACAGCCCAGAACCCGGACATCTATTTCCAAGCGCGCGAAGCCTCCAATCCCTACTACGACGCCGTACCGGCCATAGTTCTCGAAAACATGAAAAAAGTGGCCTCCATCACGGGCCGCAAACACCGCCTCTTTGACTATGTGGGTGATCCCGAGGCCGATCGCGTGATCATCTCCATGGGTTCGTCCTGTGAAGTCATCGAGGAGACGGTCAAGTACCTCAACGACCAGGGTCAGCATGTGGGCTTGGTCAAGGTGCATCTCTACCGTCCCTTCTCGGCTGAGCATCTGCTGCAGACCGTGCCGGCCAGTGCCGCCTGTGTCACCGTGCTGGATCGCACCAAGGAATGCGGTGCCCTGGGCGAACCTCTGTACCAGGATGTCTGCACAGCCTTTGCCGAAAAGAGCTTCGCCCCGCAGCTGGTGGCCGGTCGCTATGGCCTGGGTTCCAAGGACTTCACGCCCGGCATGGCCAAGGCCGTCTATGACAACATGCAGGCTGCCCTGCCCAAGAACCACTTCACCGTGGGCATCAATGACGACGTGACCAACCTCTCCCTGGACGTGGAAGAGGAAATCGACACCGTGCCTGCCGGTACCGTGCAGTGCAAGTTCTTCGGTCTCGGTGCCGACGGCACCGTGGGTGCCAACAAGCAGGCCGTAAAGATCATCGGTGACAACACCGACATGTACGCCCAGGCCTACTTTGCCTATGACTCCAAAAAGTCCGGCGGCTTCACGGTGTCGCATCTGCGCTTCGGCAAGGAACCCATCACGTCTTCCTATCTCATCACCCAGGCCGA
>JAFTCE010000144.1 GCA_017454855.1 Desulfovibrio sp. | reverse complement strand
GTGTCCTCTGGTCGGCTCGAAGGCACAAACAACAAGATAAAGGTACTCAAGCGGATGGCATATGGATACAGAGATCTTGAATTTTTCAAGCTCAGAATATTGGCCATTCACGAGGCAAAGTACGCTTTTACCGGATGAACCCTAATGATTATTTTTAAGAAATTTATTGTTATCATCATGAAAATTTACTGTATTATTCCATTATTGGTATTATTTTCTTCGATACATTATGAAAAAGTAAAAAATAAAATTTTGCTTTATTTTCAGTATGTTAGGTGTAATAGCCCCACGTGAGCGGTTACATCATCACCATGTCCCAAGGTAGATTTCCACCGGACATGGCTACCTTCAGCGGTTCCGCGCAGCGGCGGTTGCGCGCACCGTCTCTACACTATCGTGGTTCCCCCCTCATCCCGCCATTGCCTCTTATGAAAAATTCGTGTATAATTTCACAAGTTAGAAAGTTGAATTGCAATTTGCAAGGCATCCTTCCGCAATGTCGCTTAGGCAGGTATACGAGGGAAGCAATGCCTCGCTAGGCAGGCACGATGTCCTGCCCGCAACCTTTTGTTCAGGAGGATATACATGGCAAAGGATTATTTCCGTGCGCTGCGCGACGTGGCCCTGGTCATCAATTCCAGCCTTGAGCCGCGTGAGGTTCTGCAGAAAATCGCCGAACAGACAGCGACGGCCATGGGCTGCCGAGCCAGCACCATCCGCCTCTTAGACACCACCGGACATTTTCTCTTGCCCAGCGCCGCCTTTGGCCTTTCTTCCAGTTATATGCGCAAGGGTTCCGTAGAAGTGAAGCGCAGCGGCCTGGATAGCGAAGTCCTTTCCGGTAAAACCATCCCGCTCAAGGACGCCACATCCGACGGGCGCTTCCAATATCCCGACTCAGCCAAGGCCGAAGGGCTTGTTTCCGTACTCTCTTCCCCGCTCATGGCCAATGGCAAGGCCATTGGACTCATCCGGGTCTATTCCGAAGTGGAACGCGAATTTTCCGATGAAGAGATTGACTTTATGGAAGCCGTGGCCGCCGTCTCGGCCCTGGCCATCGAAAACTCGCGTCTGCACGAGGCGCTGCGCAACAACTACGAACTCATGAGCAAGCACGCTTATTCCGTGTACGAGGACTAGTCCCGCGCTTTTCCTTTGTTCGACCTCTGCGCTCGCCTTCTCCAACAGCGGCGGAACTCCGCCCTCTTCAAGGATAGAACATAATGAACAAAATCAAGGTAGGCATCAACGGCTTTGGACGCATCGGCAGACAAGTCTTTCGCGCGCTGCGCCAATCCTACAGCGACCGCGTGGAAGTGGTCGCGCTCAACGATCTTTTTGACGCTGAGACCAACTTCCATCTTCTGGAATACGATTCGGTCTACGGCAGAGCGCATCTGGACGTCAAAGTCTCAGGCCAAGAAGTGACTGTGGGCGACTGGAACGTCCATTGCTTCGCCGAACGCGATCCCTCCAAGCTGACATGGTCCGCCTACAACGTGGATGTGGTCATTGAAAGTACGGGCATCTTCCGCAAGGCCAGCCAGGCCGGCGTACACATGGAAAACGGTGCCAAGAAGGTCATCATCACTGCCCCAGCCAAGGAAGAGGACATCACCATCGTCATGGGCGTGAACCATGACCAGTACGATCCCACCAAGCACCACATCGTGTCCAATGCCTCCTGCACCACCAACTGCCTGGCACCCATTGCCCTGGTGCTGCAGCGGGCCTTTGGCATCCGCTTGGGCAACATGACCACCATCCATTCCTATACCAATGACCAACGCATCCTCGACGTGGCCCACAAGGATCCGCGCCGCGCCCGCGCCGCTGCCTGCAACATCATCCCCACGTCCACAGGCGCGGCCCAGGCCGTGGCCAAGGTCATCCCGGAACTCAAGGGCAAATTCTCGGGCTATTCCCTGCGCGTGCCCACGCCCACAGTCTCCATTGTGGATTTCTCCGGCATTCTGGAAAAATCCACAGACACCGAAACCCTCCTGGCCACGCTCAAGGAAGCCTCGGAAACCAACCTCAAGGGCATCCTGGGCTACAATGACAAGCCGCTCGTGTCCATGGACTTCAAGGGCGACCCACATTCTTCCATTCTTGAAGCGCCCTACACCACCGTGCAGGACGGCAATCTCGTAAAGGTCGTGGCCTGGTACGACAACGAATGGGGTTATTCCAACCGCGTCTGCGATCTGGTCTGCCTCATGGGCGACAAGGGCCTGTAAACCCGGCCTTTTTCCGTCGGCGACGTAGCGAAAATACCGCTTTTCTGGAGCAGTTCCGCTGTGAACCTGTGTGGAACTGCTCCAGTTTGCTTTCCTCATGCGCAGGACACGAAGGCTGTCCAGCCTGCTGCCCTGACGCTTTTACTGCCCCTCATGGGCAGGAACCCTGCCCGTAACCTTCCAGTGTGCTAGGCCGCAACAGCCTTGTAGCCGACTTCCAGAGCCTTGGCATTGACCGGGATAAGATGGGCGTAATGCGTGCTGACTACGCGCTTGAGCGCTTCCTGAACGGCCTCCAGAGAGAGTATGGGGACGGCCTTGAGCCAGGCGCCCAGGGCCACCATGTTGGCCAGCTTCACATTGCCCAGATCGTGGGCCATGTCGTTGGCGGCAATGCACACGCTGTGCTTGTCCGCAGCCAAAAGCCCTTTTTCGACCAGGGAGACATTGACGACCTGCACGCCGCCAGGGGCCAAACGCGGCTGGAACTTGCGCAACGATGGCTCGTTGAGGATAATGGTTGACAAGGGCGTCCGCACCAAAGGCGCGCCTATGGGGTGTTCGTCCAAGACCACCGTGCAATTGGCCGTGCCCCCGCGCATTTCCGCCCCATAGACCGGAATGAAGCTCACTTCCAGGCCGCTTTCCATGCCCGCCTGGGCCAGAAGGTTGCCCATGAGCATGACCCCCTGCCCACCAAAGCCCGCCATAATGACATCGCGATACTTAGGCATCTGCCGCCCCCCCCGCCGTGTGTTCGCTCTCATTCGCTGCGTCCGAGGGCTTCCCCGATGGCGCCGCTGCCTTGTCCTTGAACACCCCCAGCGGGAAGACCGGAATCATGGACTCGGCCACATGCCTGGCAGCGGTCACGGGGTCCATGTGCCAGTTGGTGGGACAGCTGGAGAGCAATTCCAGGAAGCCAAAACCCAGATTCTGTATCTGGACTTCAAAGGCCCTGCGCAGGGCTTTTTTGGCTGCGCGCACGTGCGCGACGGAATCCAGGGCACAGCGTGCGGCAAAGGCCACGCCCTCCAGCCCGGCCATGATCTCGGCCAAATGCACGGGTCCACCCTCTCGCGCCAGGCAACGGCCTTCCGGAGTGGTTGTTGTCTTTTGGCCAAGCAGGGTCGTGGGGGCCATCTGCCCGCCCGTCATGCCATAGACGGTATTGTTGATGAAGATGGAGGTAATGCGCTCCCCGCGATTGGCGGCGTGCAGGGATTCGGCCAGGCCAATGGCGGCCATGTCGCCGTCGCCCTGATAGGTGAAGACCACGGCCTCGGGCCTAGCCCGGCGTACGCCCGTGGCCACGGCGCAGGCTCGCCCGTGTGGCGCCTCCAGACCATCCACATTGAAGTAATCATAGGTGAATGTGGCGCAACCCACTGCGGCGACCAAGATCGTGCGCGGCGCAAGATCCGGCTCGTGCAAGACTTCGCTGACCAGACGATGGGCCACGCCGTGCAGGCAGCCCGGACAATAGTGCGTCAGACGTTCGTTAAGAACCGGATTTGTGTCAAAGACACATTTTTCCCCGTCAGCAGGCCGCAACGCGGCTTCCAGAGCATGAGCGTCCATCAGCGCACCTCCCCGAGGGCTTGCAACATGGGTTCGCGCACGTCGTCGGCACTGGCGAAAAGGCCAGGCATGATGCCGTGCCAGAGAACCTTGGCCGGGCCGTCCAGGCCAAACACTGCCTGGCGCACATCTTCCACCATCTGGCCCAGGTTCTGCTCCAGCACAAGGAAGCGTCGCCCCGGGGCCAGGGCGGCCAGAGCTTCTGCCGGGAAGGGATAGAGCGTCACGGGCCTAAACAGCCCCACGCGATGCCCGTCACGACGCAAGCTGCGCATGGCGCTGCGGGCAATGCGCGCCACGGAGCCAAAGGCCACAACCACCAAATCCGCATCCTCGGTTTGCACACAGTCCCAGGCGCATTCCGCCCGCATGGACGCGTATTTTTGCGCCAGCAAACGGTTGCGCTCGGCCAGGGCACCTTCTGCCAGGTAGACGGACTTGAGCAGACGCGGACGACCGTCCGGGCCACGCCGACCATAGCCCTCCATGCGCCAGCTTGCAGTGGAGCGGATCAAGGCTTCAGCAGGCACGGCATCGCTGGGCGGCATGCGGCGCACGGGTTCCTTGATCTGGCCCACAATGGCATCCCCCAGAATCAAGACCGGATTGGCGTACTTGAAGGCCAGGGCAAAGGCTCGAAACATGAAATCATAGCATTCCTGGGCCGTGGACGGGGCCAATACCAGGTTGCGGTGATCGCCGTGGCCGCCGCCCTTGACTGCCTGGAAGTAATCCCCCTGGGAAGGTCCGATGTCGCCCAAGCCCGGGCCGCCGCGCTGCATGTTCACGAGGACACCGGGCACATGGCTGCCGGCCATGTAGGAAATGCCCTCCTGCATGAGCGACAGGCCGCAGCCCGAAGAGGACGTCATGGCGGGCACACCGCAGGCACCAGCGCCCAAAAGCATGTTTACTGCCGCCACCTCACTCTCGGCCTGGACGAACTGCCCACCGCGCTCGGGCAAGAGCCGCGCAAGGGCCTCCGGGATTTCGTTCTGTGGCGTGATGGGATAGCCGAAATAACAGCGACAGCCAGCGTCTGCGGCCCCAAAGGCCACGGCTTCATTGCCCTTGATGAGTATGCGCTCATCCTTCATGCCGCGCCCTCCTTTGCCTTGACGCTGCGAAACACGCGTATGGCCACGTCGGGACACATGACCGCACAGGAGGCGCAACCGCTGCACGTGCCCGCCTGCTCCATGACCTCGTACCCGTGGCGGTTGAAACGCCCTGAAGGCCGCAGTATGCCGCAAGGACAGGCTGCCACGCACAGCCGACAGCCCTTGCAGCGCTCTTCCAGAAAAACGACTCTTGACATGGCAACTCCTCAGCCCCTGGCCGCGCACGGGACGAAACCCCGGCCACGGACAGCTTCTTTCCCCTAGCATACCCAAGCGCGGCGTCAAAGGCAATGGCGGCCTCTTCCCCTAACGCATGGACGCAGCGAAACGTTTCTGCCCGAAACCCTGGGTTACAGATGCGCGGGCCATGCAGCCAGGATGTATTTGCTTTTTTTGGTAGTTGAACATATTGGTATTGTCCAGCCTGTTGCCGAAGCCTCAAGCGCTGCATTGGCGCATGGCCTAACTTCTTTTGGAGCGTTTATGGTCTTCAGCCTTGCCGCCCTTGTCATGACGACCGTGGCCTTAGTTTGCTGCTGCACTGTTCCCCTGTGCATTGCATTTGCCATCAGCGTTTTTGCCTCTGCGCTTTTTTTGTACCTGGCAACCTTATTTGGATTTTTATACGGTGCGAAAATTGTTCTTTTGATCTTCTCCGTAATGTTTTTTGCATACGCCCTGAAACGTAGAAGAATCACCCTGCAGGACTGTACGAAATTTTTGCCCTTGATGGGTATTTTGGCCTTAGTAGCCCTTGTTTTTCACAATGCAGAAATCATGGGCGTCGATCCCTCATTTTGGGCAGAGTTTTCAAAATATATTCACATGACAAACAGTTTTTGGACACATACGTCTAACATCATACCTGAAGTCCAACATCAGACATATTTCCCTGGTTTTGCACTCCTTGCTTCGCTTTTCAACGGAATTTCTCCCTATAAAGAAGAATTTCAGTATTATGCCTTTATCCTTCCTGTCATCACCCTCTTGCTCCTTGCCGCTCACCTCTTATCCAGCCTCAAAGAAACTAAACTGATATGCATAGGTTGCTGTATCCTCTTTTTCCTCTTAAAAACCCTTGGCTGTATAAATCCTGTAAATTTTTTAAATGCAGACTACGCTCTGGCAGCCTTTTTTACGCAATGTTTTTTACTTGTCCTCTTTGAAAAAGAAAGCAAAAACGTCACGCTTTTTCTTTTCTTTGCCCTGCCTGTACTGGCCTTGACGAAAATTACGTCCATCATCATCGTTTTTACTGTCTGTGTACTCTATGCCGCAAGACTGTACTATGAATTCAATAGAAATGTCAAATATATAGCTAAAATTTTTCTCTTGCTCTTCATTCCATCATTATTGTTTATTGTCTCGTGGAAGATCAATTTGTCCTTAAGCGGCATCCATGATGCCAAGACTGTCCTGTCCCTGGAGTACCTCTCTAAGGCCATAGCACGCTATCTTAGCAATGATATGAATATCACCAAAGACTTGTGTACCTATATTTTCTTGAAACCATGTATTCTTTGTTTTCCACGTCAGATCTATCCACTTTTTAGTACCTTTGCCGTTTTTATGTATTCTCTAGGTATTTTTCTCTTCCTCCTGGGGAAGCACTACCGTCTCTATCTTGCCATCTTTGTGTGCTCCATTTTTTCGTGGCTTCTCTTGCATCTGTATATCATTCCTGTGGCCCTGCCGGATTCCTATACAGCCAATATTATCGAAAGAACCTATCCGAGATATGTGGGTGCGTATATTTGTGCCTTTTTCGCCGTCTCTGTCTTTGGTCTCTTCCTGCGCTGCAAGCATGTGCATTTCCCGAAAACCATGGTTCAAGCAATTTTTCTCCTTTGTGTGCTTGCCGTGCCAGCCTATGCCTATTGCATCCATGCCCGATCGCATCCCAGTCTCAACATGCCTGTGCCCCACGAAAAAATCGCATTCCCCAAGCTGCACGACTTTCTTGAAGTCAATGAGATCTGCCATGGTATTCTGGATTCCATTCCGAAACATACGTCTATTCTCGTTGTCTTGAAAAAGAGAGCAAGCTATCAAACAGAAATCTATGGTCACATCGAGTTCAAGCTCTGTCCTTTCAACCGCCTCCACCTTCGAGAGTATGATGACGGCGGCATCTCCTTGCCGGAGATACTTGCTGGCCTCAAGGGCACTATTGATTTTGTCTTTCTTGAGGATTTGAGCAAATTTTCCACCTTGCCCCCTGCAAAAAAGGTAAAAAAATTCGGCAATTTTGCCCTTCTTGATCTGCGTATGCAGGGAGACGTTGGACGCTGATTTGTGTACAGATGGACTATATGTTGCTGCATGTACCACGCAGGTTGGCATGCCACCACTACACAGAGGAATTTCCATGCACAGAACCCTGATCACCGATGCCCTCGCCGCCACGAGCGGCCAGCCCTCCATCACGATCTGCGGCTGGATTCGTACCCGCCGCGACGCCAAGGACTTTTCTTTCGTGGAACTCAACGACGGTTCCTGTCTGGCCAACATGCAGTGTATCGTAGACGTCGGCACTGAGGCCCATGCGGCCCTGGCCGATTGTGGCACGGGTGCGGCGCTCAGTGTGCAAGGCGAACTCGTGCCCTCCCCAGGCAAGGGCCAGCAATGGGAGGTTCGCGCCCGATCCATCAGCGTCCTGGGCAAGGCCGATCCCGCGACCTTTCCCTTGCAGAAGAAACGCCATTCCGACGAATTTCTGCGCGGCATCGCCCACTTGCGCTCGCGCACCAACAAGTACGGTGCCGTCTTCCGCATCCGTTCCGAGGCGGCCATGGCCGTGCATGAATTTTTCCGATCGCGCCATTTTGCCTGGGTACACACGCCCATCCTCACTGGTTCGGACTGCGAAGGCGCGGGCGAGATGTTTCGCGTGACCAGCCTGAACCCTGGGGAAAGAGACCTGGCCCAGGACTTCTTCGGTCGCCGGAGCAATCTCACTGTTTCGGGTCAGTTGGAAGCCGAAGCCCTGGCCCTGGGCCTGGGCCGAGTCTACACCTTTGGCCCTACCTTCCGGGCAGAAAATTCCAACACCCCGCGCCACGCCGCTGAATTCTGGATGATCGAACCGGAAATGGCCTTTGCCGACCTGGACGACCTCATGGATCTGGCCGAAGCCCTCACCTGCCATGTGCTGGAACATGTGCTGACGCACTGCGCCGCTGACCTCAAGCTCTTTGACAGCTTTGTGGACAAGGGGCTTCTGGACCGGCTCAAGGCCATGCTGGCTGCCCCCTTTGCCCGCATCCCCTATGCCGAGGCCGTGGAGATTCTGCAAAAAAGTGACAAGGACTTCGCCTATCCCGTGGCCTTTGGCACGGATCTGCAAACCGAACACGAACGCTGCCTGGCCGAAGAACATTTCAAGAAACCCGTGGCCGTGTACGACTATCCCCGCGAAATCAAAGCCTTTTACATGCGCCAGAACGACGACGGCACAACCGTGGCGGCCATGGACGTGCTTGTACCGCGCATTGGCGAACTCATCGGCGGCTCCCAGCGCGAGGAACGCCTGGACAAGCTCACGCAACGCATCCAGGAATTGGGACAGGATCCGCAGGATTACTGGTGGTATCTGGATTTACGCCGCTTCGGCAGTGTGCCGCACTGTGGCTTTGGCCTGGGCTTTGAGCGCTTGCTCATGCTGCTCACGGGCATAGGCAATATCCGCGACGT
>JAFTCE010000143.1 GCA_017454855.1 Desulfovibrio sp. | reverse complement strand
CAGGAATATCTGCCGCATGTTCCTGTCGCCGGACTCGTGGGCAATCCAGCGCAGCTCCGACTGCGAATAGTCGGCGGCAACAAGAACTTTGCCGGGGGAGGCTACCAGCATCGACCGTATGCACTTGGTGATGGCCGGGTTGCGCTTCGGAACGTTCTGCAAATTCGGCGATGAGGAACTTGTCCGCCCTGTTGCCGTCCCACACTTGGTTATTTGCGTATGTAGCTTGCCGTCCGGCTTAACAGCCTGCTCAAAACCTTTGAGATACGTCGAATAGAGCTTCTGATACGGCCCCCACTCAATGAGCGTCGAGAGGGCTTCTTTGGCCGGGCCGTCGTCCAATTCATCCCGCAGCCGGACAAGGACTTTTCTGTCAGTCGTCGGATCGCCGGAAGGCGTTTTTGCCAGTACCGGCAGATGAAAGCCTTGCCTAGAAAAGAACACGTCCCGCAGAAAATTCGCACGAGTGAGCTTGAGGCCAGCCTCCTTATGCTTGTCGATGACCTTGCCAGGCACAAGGGCCAGAAACGCCTCCTCCTTCTCCCGCAGTATGCCTGCGATTTCTTCTTTAGCGGCAGGGAGCTTGTCAGCGGCAAACGTGATGCCGTTCTTTTCCAGCTCGTAAAGCACAATGCTTTGCACAGGATGCGCCAGCTTGGCATAGTAATTCGCCAGGGCTTTGTCTTGCAACAGCATCCCCCGAAGGACATTGGCACAGCCAAGCGTCACGTCGGTATCGGCAGCCGCATACATAGTATGTCTGGTCGGATTCTCCTTGGCCGCCTTCAACATGTCACCCTTGTCCACAGCTTCCCCGAAGGCCGTCTTGTGGTCAGCCTTGTTGCTCAGAAAGGCTGTCTGGATGTTCAGCAGACTTGCCTTGGTGAAATTGTCCGGGTCAAGGGCGTGGGCGACAAGCTGTACGTCCAGCGTATAGCTCTGGATTTCTGAACGTTCAATGCCAAGCTGTCGAAGGCGGTGCAGGTCGTAGTTGCCATTCATCATCACCTTCTTGATGTCCTTACGGGCACAAAGCTCCCGCAGCTCGGCAATGCGTCGTTCGTACTCAGGAGCATACTTGACAGGGACATTCGCAACCTCGATTTTCTTACCGTTCTTCCGAGGCCACTGGATACTCCTGTCGGCTTCCTCCGGCTCGCATTCCGTACAGAGCCAGACATTGTAGCCCTTGCCTTCTTCATCCGAGAGAGAATAGCTGATGACCACGGAGTTCGGGTCGCACCAGTCCGCCCCCTGTGTCTCTGTGTCTAGGGCGCAGGTGAAATGCCGCTTGTCCAGCAGGAAGCGGATGCTGTCCACGTCCTGATACACGCCCTTCTCAGCCACTTCTGTCATCTGGAAGCCGCTCTTGACGAATCTGGCAAAGGTCGCCATGTCTGGGTTCCAGAAGGCAAACTTGCCCTGGTCGCGGAAGCAGGCCGCAGGGTGAAACGTCGGGAACACCCAGCAGTCAAATTCTTCCGAACGCTGGAGCCTTCCCCGCTTCTTGGTGATGCCAGACTGCCGCAACACCTGTGATAATGCAACATCGCCAAAACACAAAATCGCCTTGGGTCGCAAGAGCCGTATGGCCTTTTCCAAGGCGGGGCGGCAGCAATTCATGGCCTGTTTGAGCAGCTTCTTGTTCGTCTTGCCGTCCTTGCCCAACATGCAGCGGCAGGCATTGGCATAAAACACGCGGGAGGGGTCGATGCCGTTTTCCCGAAGGGACTTGGCAACCAGCTCCCCCGTCTCCCCCACAAAGGGCTGCTTGCGGTAAATTTCCAATGAGCCGGGGGACTCCCCGACAACCATAACGTCCACATCCTGCTTCGGCCCACGATACGGCACTTCGCAGTAGTGCGTCTCTCCAACAAACGCCCTCCCCTTGTATGCCCTGACTTTGTTCCCGACATGCTTGTGAAGAGGACATTCCTGACAGTTGTTCAATGTCACGCAGTTGCCTCCGTGTTTCGGTGAATGAGGGAAAGAATGGTAGATTGGACGAAGCATAGCACAGTTTGCACTCAAGTGCAAAATCACGAAGAGAACGCATACTCCTTGTTGGCAAAGCGCACACTCGTGGCGAGAACGTCCAGAACCTCGTCCTGCTGCCGTTCTGGCGTCTCGTGTTCTACAGCACGCACAAGCTCGTCATGTTCACTTGTTATCCTGCTCAATCCCTGATAGACACCTTCCGCAAACACGGGATGCTTCGCCCGTGCGTGTAACAAGCGGTTAGCGATGGCCCGCAGGAGCTTCTCGCCAGCCAATATATCACCATTGCCAAAAATCGCGCAAATCCTAATAAACGACATGGGAGCTACGGATTCTACAGATTCGGCTTCGGTATTGCAAGGTAATGCACTCACATATGCCTCCTGTTGGTTATTTCTAGCCCTTGACTACATCATCAAAATGCTCACATGTTGCTTGCCGTTGCTCAATCCCTTCCAGAGCGTCATGCAGACGCACGCGTCTGTCGCTTGCTATCATGGCTAATGTGCGCTCGTGGTCGTGATGGATGACATCGAGACGAGCATTGATACCGTCACGATGTGCCTTACAGGTATCTCTGTGCGTATACTGCTGCATTTCTGAGCGCAGCTCTGTTGCCAGTGTTTTGATTTCATGCTTAACGTCGCGCTGCTCTTTCAGCACGGCACGCACACCCCAGCCCGTGAGCGTCAGAACGACAAAACCGGCAGCCTTGATAACGTCCATCAGCTCAAAAGATTGCGCAACGTCCATCATCTATCTCCTACGGCGCGGCGGCGGTGTATGTAGATTACGAGCGCGGCCAAAATTGCAGGCCAAGGCGTTGACAATGTTATACAGCAAACGCCAGAGCAGTGGGCTATCTTCTTTTGGCGGGGGCATAATTGACGCCAGCACCGCGCAGATGGTGATAGCCAGCATGGCCCTGCCTTCCCACGATGCGGGGAGGTAGGCCATGAGCTGCGTCATGGCATCCAGTTCGACGGCATCGGAGACAGGAGCAACCTGGGAGACAACGCCAGTAACGGATGCAGCGTCCATCACAGCAGCTCCTTGAGTAACGCGCCCTCCAGCTTCCGGCGCAGCTTGTAGTCACCGCCAAACCCGTACATCAGCTCGTGGCTTGCCTCAGCCCAATTCCGCGTGGTCAGGTAAGCCCAGGTTTTAGGCGCACGCTTTTTTACGCCACCGCTGCCAAGCTGATAGACCATCGAAAACACAACGGCCTGGGCTTGTCGGGGGAGGTCGTCGAACGGGAACCCGGCAGCCCTCTCATAGGCGGGGCGGACGTAGCGATCCAGATAGCCCGTATGCACGCAGGTATCCAGCAGCGAGGCTTCCTCTTTGCTGATGGTCAGGGGGAGCTTGGAGAGCTTGCGGATGGCATCGCCCTGCTTGAGTCCGATATAGGGCTTGAGCTTTTCAATAAGCGACGCAGGAGCGCCATAGCCTTTGAGACTGGAAACATCTGTCTGTCCCAGGTCGACGCCAGTGGCAATGGTAACGCCGGACACACCAAAGGCTGTATAGCGATCTGGGTCTTGATTTTCACGGCCATAAAAGTTGCCAGGTCGGCAGGGGATGTAACCAACGTTGACGCAAGGGCCTTCAACGCCATCTCGGTTCAAAAACGCATTTATGTATGCCATGTCAGCCATAGAAAAACACCTCCGTATATGTTGCTCTACGGCTGAATAATCAGAAAACAGTTGAAGGTGTCAGGTTGTCATAAGTCTTGTCCGGTATGGCAAGCCAGTATGGCAAAAAGAAAGGCACTTACGAAAAATCATCGTAAGTGCCTGAAATATTTGGTGCGCCCGGAGAGATTCGAACTCCCGACCTACAGGTTCGTAGCCTGTTGCTCTATCCAGCTGAGCTACGAGCGCTGACAAAGTGAAGACTATGGTATTTTGCTTTGGATGTCAAGTTTCTGAAAAAAAAAGTCAAACATTTTTTGAGATACTCCCCTAAATTGGGGCAGGTGTGATAAAGTAAACAACCCCGCCCCGAAGGATGGAGCTTTATGCCAAGTATGACATAGCTTGCCGCCCGATGAATACTCCTGCGGCGTCAAACCCAAGCACACCGACATCTGACGGCCATTCTTGCAATGTTTCGCGTCATCGACATTGGAGACCAGAGCTGAGCTGTCAATGGCCCCACTCTGTTGATTTCCTGAAGGCGATTGCATTGTTCATTCGTGCGAGCTGGATTTTTGATATGATCGTCCACTACAAAAATCTTTTCCTGTATGACAAGATATTCTAAATAGTTCTCTTCGAGTATCCGTTTGAAATTACCGTTGAACGCATCCCAATGTTCTGCCATTACTTCCTGAAATTTTTTCAAATTTCGAGGGAGAAATCTTCATCTCAAAATTTCTGGTATATATCTTGAAAGTGCTTTTTCCACGGCTGCCTCGGAAAAATTTTCACCTATCGCTTGAACAGTAAGCCTTGATTTAGCGTTGAGTTCTGAGGAATTGTTATACAATGCAATAAGAGCCTGCGCCATCTCATTCTCAGAATCAGCTACAGTTATTGCTCCAGAACTATTGTCGATACCTTCAATGCCAATGGATGTTGTTAGCACTGGTACCTTGTAATACATGGCCTCAATAATTTTGCCCTTAACTCCGGCTCCATATCTCAAGGGGACAACAACAAGTTTGATATTTGCATACATTTTACGCAATTCATCATCAGAAATTTTTCCGGTGACAATAATGTTTTCTGATTCCAAGGCTTTAATCTCTGGTGGAGGATTACTCCCAACGACATAAAATTTTAGGTCGGGGAAAGCTCGAACGACTTCAGGAAATATTTTTTGAGCAAACCATTGAACGGCATCAACGTTGGGTACATGGTTATATCCACCAACAAAGAATATGTCCTTGCGTGTTTCTGCTGTGTATTCCCAAGCATCCATTTTTCGTGAATCCAAGATATACAGGGGTATCTGCACTGCGTTGGCATAGCTTTCTCTGTTGACATAGTCCACTTCCTTGTCAGAGAAGTAACATGCGACGTCTGCTTGTTCACAGACGCCAAGCTCAAAAGCCTTGCGACGCTGCATTTTTGCATCTGCATTCTTAATACCCTTGAGGATATCCTGTCGATATTCGCGAATATGGTGAAGATCATGACCCTGATAGATGATGACAGCTGTAGTATGGCTGCGTAAAATAGGTATGTATTTGCCAGCTATACCCAGGCGATTGATGTAAACATAATTGATATATTGACCATATAAAGATAACCATTTTTTTAAATTTCGAGCTGCGATGATCTCCACACCTATATCATATTGTGCTTGAAAATATTCTTTCTTGACATAAATGTCTTCAGTAAAAAATTTGACATTAAAACCTTTTTTTACAAAGTATTGCAGATATTCAAACGTAGATCTTGATCCAGTGTCTTGATCAAATGTTAGGACACAATAATCTATGATGAGTATAGTTGGCTTTTTGAAACTATGATCCTTGGCAAGAAAAAGCTGGTCTGATCCTCTAGCATGATAATAATGTAATTTGTTTCGCCATTTTTGATAAAATATATGTCGATTGCGTATCTGAAAACGCTTCATGCCATGCTCAACGTCTGTCCCGTTGGATTGTCCCTCGAGATGATACACAACGGATTTTGGCTGATACACAACCTTCAAAGATTTTTCATAGCGTATGCGAAAAGCGAGATCCGTGTCTTCATAATAACAAGGCGCAAAGGCTGTATCAAATCCTCCCAGTTCTTTCCAAAGAGCAGTTCGCAGAAGAATGCATGCTCCACTGATGTAATCCACTTCTTTTCTATAATTCATTTCCGGTAAGTCAGGATGACTTCCTCTACCGTAGTTAATTGCTGATGCATCCCGAAAAACGCAGCCACCTGCTTCAAGGATGGTTCCATCCCTGGCCAGAAATTTTGGACCTACCATGCCCACAGAAGTGTCCGAAGACATGATATCCATTAAATTTGATAACCAGCCTGGAGTGACGCAGGTATCATTGTTCAATAAGAGGATATATTCACCTTGGGTATTTTTTGAAGCATTGTTGCAATTGTTGAGAAAACCTCGTTCACCAAAATTTCTAATGACAACAATGTTACTAACAACATTTTCAATACATCTCGTCATATCTGTTGAATTGTCATCTGCCAAAATAACTTCATATGGGACATCTTGTGTGTTGTGAATTATTGAATTTATACAATCAATTGTAATATCATAGTTATTGTAGACTGGAATTATAATAGATACTTTAATATTATCAAATAGAGGTATTGTCAAATTTTTTGTCAATGGTTGACGAATTAGAACAGGTAAATTATGAATATTGAATTGTTTATTTATATTACATTTTTGCAAATAATTTGCTTTATCTTTAAGTTTTTTCCAAAAAAAAATTAATCCATAATCGTGTATATATTGTATGCTTTGAAGTATGTATTTTAGTAATATGCTTGGTT